>JBNJGL010000010.1:0-53989 GCA_051747745.1 Bacillota bacterium
ACAAAAAAGTTCTGGAAAACCCTGATTCTATATCGAAAACTGTACTTGATAAAGGTTTAGATTCAGGAACAGCATTTGAAATACTTTCTATAGATATTGCTGATGTAGATGTCGGGAAAAATATTGGAGCTCAACTGCAGACAGATCAGGCAGAAGCAGACAAAGAAATTGCCCAGGCAAAAGCTGAAGAAAGAAGAGCAATGGCTGTTGCGGAAGAACAGGAAATGAAGGCCAGAGTTCAAGAAATGCGGGCAAAAGTTGTAGAAGCTGAAGCACAGGTTCCTTTAGCTATGGCTGAAGCTTTAAAAAGCGGTAATTTAGGAGTTATGGATTATATGAAAATAAAAAATGTAGAATCTGATACCAAAATGAGAACAAGCATTTCTGATTCTTCAGAAGAAAATAAAAATAATAATTCAGGAAATGATTTTTAAATATATTAATAGAATATATTTTGAACTGTAAAAGGAGGATGAGGAATGGAAACGATAATATTTGTACTGCCTGTTTTATTGATATTTTTATTTGTGATTATCAACTTTTTCCTCATATTTAAAAAAATTATTACCTTTATTCTCAAGTCTGCTGAAAAAAATAGAGGTCAGAATAGAAGTGGAATAGATTCACAGCAGCCTGTTAATTCTGATGTTGATCTCAGAACCATTGTTGATAATGATAGAAACATACATGACTATGCAGAAGAAGAGAGAAATACTGTTTCAGGTGGGAGTATGGATGTTATTTCAAGTTCATCTACTTCAGTAAGTGATTCAGATATAAACACTGGCGCCTCTTCTGATTTTGGTTCAGATTTCAATTCTGTCTCCGGATCTGACAGTGATATATTTGGTCAATTTGCTTCTTACACAGAAGTGGAAAAAGCAGTTTTATATAATGAAATAATGGGTCCACCAAAGGCTTATGAAAATGAGAAGAAAATCTTCTGATTTATAAAGATATCATAACTCAATTATGATGTAAAACAGATATTATCCCCCTTAATTCTTGCAGATTATTTGTGATTCTGCATAAATTAAGGGGTCTTTATTATTATAAATATTTCCATTAAAACATAGTTTAAAATCAACTTTTTTAAATTTAAATAAATAGACTTAACTAATTATTCAAAAAATTTAAAATATAACTGTATATATTGCATAAATAACGAAATATGTTATACTATTTATAGCAATAGTACTATTTATTTGGAGGTGTGGGAATGCAGCTTACAGATAGACAAAATAATATAATAGATATTGTCAAAAAAAGTGAACCAATTTCCAGTCAGGACATTGCAGAAGAGCTGGGTTTATCCAGAACAGCAATTAGATCCGATTTATCTCTGCTGACCATGCTGGAACTGCTGGATGCAAAACCTAAAGTTGGATACTATTTAAAAAAAGGAAAAAATATCACAAATATAGGAGATCTTTTAAAAAAACCGGTTTCAGAATTCATGTCCGAGCCTGTGAATGTAGAAGAAAATCAGAGTATTTATGATACAACAATAAAACTTTTTATGGAAGATGTTGGTACTGTTTTTGTGACAGATGACCAGGAAAAATTAACCGGCATTATTTCTAGAAAAGATCTTCTTAAAATGAGCATTGGACACAACAATTTAAAGAAGACACCGGTTAGTCTGGCTATGACAAGAATGCCGAATATTATTTCTATCAGAAAAGACGAGAAATTTATAGATGTTTTGGAAAAAATAGTTGATAACGAAATTGATTCACTTCCAGTTATTGACAACAAAAAAGTTGTGGGCAGAGTTAGTAAAACTATTCTGCTTCAAACAATTATTAACATAACTAAAAAATTTTAATGGAGGTATAAAAAATGCAGAGGGAACTGACACTGGAATTTGTAAGGGTAACTGAGGCTGCAGCTCTGGCGGCCGCTCCCTGGATGGGGAAAGGGCAGGAAAAGATGGCAGATAAAGCTGCTGTTGATGCCATGAGGGCAGTTTTTGATACCATTTCTATCAGTGGAACGGTCGTTATTGGAGAAGGGGAAAAAGATGAAGCTCCACGGCTCTATATTGGAGAGAAAATAGGTGCAAAAAATGCAGTAAATGAAGTCGATATTGCTGTTGATCCTCTGGAAGGGACCACACTTGTTGCAAGAGGACTTCCAAATGCCCTAGCAGTAGTTGCGGTTGCAGAAAAAGGATCTTTTTTAAAGGCTCCGGATACATATATGGAAAAAATTGCAGTTGGACCAGCTGCCAAAGGAAAGGTTAATTTGGATGCACCTGTTGAGGATAATCTGAGAGCAGTAGCAGATTCTCTGAATAAAAATGTTAAAGATCTAACTGTAATTGTACTTGATAGACCGAGACACGATGAATTAATATCTGATATAAGAAAAGTAGGTTCCAGAATAAAATTAATAAGTGATGGAGATGTTGCAGCTGGAATTGCTACTGCCAGAAAAGGTAGTGGAGTAGATGTAATGATTGGTATTGGAGGAGCGACAGAAGGAGTTTTAACGGCAGCTGCCTTAAAATGTCTGGGAGGAGAAATACAGACCAGATTAAAGTGTCGAAATAAAGCCGATGAAGAAAAAGCTGCAGAATTTGGCATTAAAGATCTTGATAGACTTTACTGTACTGATGATCTTGCTAAAGGTGATGACATAATGCTTGCTATTACTGCTGTTACAGACGGAGAGCTTCTAAAAGGAGTTAGATATTCCTGGAATAATGCTGAAACTCATTCACTTGTAACAAGAAGCAAAACCGGTACTGTCAGATTTATTAATACAGAACATATTATTACCAATAAACCTCCCTATTTCCCGAAAAATATTTTCAATTTAGATTATGCAAGAGAATAAATTAATCACAAAAAATATTTATTATAACTGCAGTCTTTTACAGGCTGCAGTTTTTTGATGGGATAAAATTTTATAAATTTTTGTGTGAGAACCATAAATTAGTTTCTCAATATTATTTTCAGCATTAAATATAGATGTATTTTCTTTATAAAAAAGTTTTTTTAGAATAATAATTATAGGAAAGCTCCTTTTTGCAAAAACTTGTCTGAACTGATAATTATGATATAATAATATAATGGCTAATCAATAAAGTTATAATTGCGGGAGGATTATCTTATTTACTATAGAATTATGTAGTGTAAGAAAAAGGAGGAAATTTAAATTGTCAGAAGAAAGTAAAAATATAAGTATTAATGACAACAAAATTGCTATGAATTTCTTTGGACGTCATGATCGTAATTTAAAGATCCTGGAAGAACTGCTTTCAGTTGATCTAATAGGGCGTGGGAATGAAATTCGTTTGATAGCAGATCAGAATAAAATAAAAGAAGAAGAAAAAATCATCAAAAAAATTATTTCAATTACAACTAAAGAAAGAGAACTTACACCAAGAGAAGTGAAATATGCTGTAGAACTTTTGAAAAGGAATCCTGGTGTAAATTTAAATGATATATATAATGAAGTTATTCAGGAAAATTATAAAGGAAGAAAAATTAAAGCTAAAACTATTGGTCAGAAACTGTACATTGAATCAATAAAAAATAGAGATATTGTTTTTTCAATTGGACCGGCAGGAACAGGGAAAACCTATCTTGCCATGGTGATGGCCGTAAAAAGCCTTCTCAATAAAACAGTAAGCAGAATTGTTCTAACAAGACCGGCGATTGAAGCAGGCGAAAATCTGGGCTTTCTGCCGGGAGATATGCAGGATAAGGTTGATCCCTATTTGAGACCTCTTTATGATGCTCTTTATGATATTCTGGGGCCAGAAAAATCAAAACTTTATCAGGAAAAAGATATTATTGAAGTTGCACCTTTAGCATATATGAGGGGGCGTACACTGGATGATTCTTTTGTGATTTTAGATGAAGCTCAGAATACAACTTTAGAACAGATGAAAATGTTTTTAACCAGAATAGGTTTTAATTCAAAAGCAGTAATAACAGGTGATATAACACAGATAGATTTACCACACAACAAAAAATCTGGACTGGCAACTGTACAAAAAATATTGAAAGACATCAAAGGAATTGACTTTGTTTATCTGACAAGACATGATGTTGTAAGACATGATCTTGTTAAAGAAATTATAAAAGCCTATGAGAGATATGAAAGTGGGAAATAAATATGAAATTAATGAAAAGATTGAGGGTTAAACTGAGGAAATTCAGAAGAGAACACCTCAGTTTTTCTCAAAATACTCATAAAATTATCTGGGCAGTTATATTTTTTATTCTTCTCAGTTTAACTTTAACATTAGATTTGATTCCCAACAGGATTGATTTGAAAGCCGGACAGGTCAGCAAAAATGATATTACCGCTCCGAGAACTTTAACATTTGTAGATGATAATAAAACTGAAGAATTAAAGAAAATGGCTGCCGAGAGAGCACCAAAAGTTTATGAAGAAGACAGCAATGTTAATTCAAATATAAATAGAAATTTGAATATGATTTTTACAGCTGTTCAGACAGAAAAAAATAATTTTATAGAAAATAAAATATTGAAAGAAAAAAGCAGCAGTGAAGAAGCTGATGCTGAAAATAGTGAGGATAATCTCAGTAAAGAGGAAAACAGCAGCTTTGATTTTGAGAACTTAAGTGACGAGGAGAAAAATAATTTAACTGCAAATGTAAAGTCAAAAATTAATTTTGATATTGAAGAGCAGACGATTAATACATTATTGAATACTGAAGATGAGGAACTGCTTCAGCTGAAAAAATATTCTCAGAACCTTATAAATGAAGAACTGGCACAGAGAGTACTACCTTCTGATATTCCAGACACATCAGAAAGTTTGCGTCAGGCCGCAATGGAAATTGATATTTCCAGAGAACAGAGGCTGGCTGTTTCCAATATTATTACCACTGTTATTGAACCAAATATGTTTTTGAATGTAGAAGAAACAGAAAAAAGAAGACAGGAAGCTATTGGACAGGTAGAACCTGTTAAGAGAACTATAAGACAGGGAGAAATAATTGTCAGAAAAGGTGATGTTGTACAGCCTGAAGATATTGTAGTTCTTGAAAAATTAGGTCTGCAGAAATCCAGAATAAATTATCTCAATATATTTGGTACAGTATTAATTGTTTTTATTCTTATTTTATTGCTGGGATTTTATTTCCGCAAATATCAGGATTCAATATGGAACAGTAATACAAAATTATTGTTAATAGAGCTGCTTATCTTTATCGTAATTATGCTTGCCAAAATATTTACAATTTTCCAGAACCCGTTCATGGATTATCTTGTGCCAACTGCCATGGCTTCAATTTTACTTACAGTACTTATTGATTCTAAGACAGCCCTTATATCGACAATTTTTTTGAGCTTTCTAATTGCTCCTGTGTTTAATATGAATTTTAATATTGTTTTAACTTCTTTTTTAGCAGGACTTGTTGGTATATTTAGTGTTTCCAGAGTAAAAGAACGGGGAGATTTAATTAGAGCAGGATTTAATGTAAGTCTGCTTCTTGTTTTTGCTATAACAGGTCTGTCTTTTTTGGAACGCACACAGGATTGGATGTATTTACTCTGGGCTGTTACAGGAGGAATTTTAAATGGAATATTAGTGGGAGTGCTTGCAAACGGATTTCTTCCCTATTTAGAAGATTTATTTGACATGACATCTTCTGTTAAGCTGCTGGAACTATCTAATCCGAGCCAGCCTGTTCTGAAAAGGCTTCTGGTTGAAGCTCCAGGAAGTTATCACCACAGTATAATTGTTGGTAATCTTGCAGAAACTGCAGCGGAAAATATAGGAGCAGATGCTCTACTGGCAAGAACCGGTGCTTATTATCATGATATTGGCAAATTAAAAAGACCTTATTTTTTCTCTGATAATCAATTTGGAGGAGAAAATCCCCATGATAAAACATCTCCTAATTTAAGTTCGCTTATTATAAAATCGCATGTAAAAGATGGAGTGGAACTGGCAGAAGAATATGGCCTTCCCAGCAAAATAATAGATATTATAAAACAGCACCATGGAACAAACCTGATTTCATATTTTTATCAGCAGGCTCTTCAGGATGATAAACATAACAATGTGGAAAAAAGTGACTTCAGATATGATGGACCAAAACCACAGAGCAGAGAAGCTGCTATAATTATGCTGGCAGATATTGTAGAGGCTGCTGTTAGATCAAAAAATTTCAATAAAAATAATCACAATAGAATAGAAGGATTTGTGCGGGGATTGATAAAAGATAAATTAATTGAAAATCAGCTTGACGAATGTGATTTAACCCTTAAAGATCTGGATATAATCGCCAGCAGTTTTGTTAAAGTTCTGACAGGTATTTATCATCAGCGTGTCGAATATCCGGAAAATATTATAAAAGAAATGAAAGGAAAAGATAATAATGATTAATATTCAGCTGAGCAATAATCAGGAGAAGATAAAGATCCCTTCAGAAATTGAAAATCTGCTTCAAAAAGTTGTTGAATGTGCTGCAGAACTTGAAGGTTATAGTGGTGGTGAAGTTAGTATTGCTCTGGTCGATAATAAGCAGATTAAAGAACTAAATGAAAAATATCGTGACAAAAATGAAGCAACAGATGTTTTGTCTTTTCCTATAGGTGAAGAAATACTGGGAGATATAGTGATTTCTGCTGAAAGAGCGCTTGCTCAGTCAAAAGAATACGGACATTCTTTTGCCCGTGAAATAGCCTATTTAACGGTTCACGGTGTTTTACACCTTTTTGGATATAACCACTATGGAGAAGAAGAAAAGAAAATGATGAGACAGAAAGAAGAAAGAGTTCTTGCTCAGCTTGACCTGGGCAGAGATTAGGTGGATTATATGCGGCCGTCAAAGCTTATTGATACTTTTAATCATGCAATTGCAGGATTGATACATTCTATTCGAACCCAGAGGAATATGAAAATACATTTATTTGTGACACTGGTGGTTCTAAGCTTCAGTCTGCTGTTTAATGTCAGCAGGGTGGAGCTGGCACTGGTTATTGTTTCTATATCTTTTGTAATTTTTGCTGAACTTATAAATACTGCGGTAGAAGTGATAATTGATATGGCTGCTCCAGAATACAGTTATCAGGCAAGAATTGCTAAAAACATTAGTGCTGCTGCTGTTTTAGTTGCTGCCGGAAATGCGGTTTTTACTGGATATTTAATATTTTTTGATAAGCTAGAAAAACTTTCACTTTCACTGATATTTGTTCTGAGACATCAGCCTATTCATCTGGCATTTATAAATATTGTATTTTTATTTGTTTTTGTTATTGTTTTGAAAGCAATGGTTAAAAGAGGAACACCACTTAAAGGTGGGATAATAAGCGGACATACCGCGATTGCTTCTTCTGCTGTAATTATAATCGCTTTTTTGACTCATAACTTTCTTGCTGTTACTCTGGCGATGCTGCTGGCTATTCTAACTGCTCAAAGCAGATTGGAATCCGGCACACATTCTTTATGGGAGATTATATTAGGGGCAGCTGTCGGTATTACCGTAAGTATATTAATTTTTGCTTTTTTTAGATAAGATTCTAAAGAGGTATTGAGGAAATTTTGGGGGAGATGCTATGGTACTGGAATTATTAATTTTAGCAGCACTTTTATTTTTTTCTGCTTTTTTTTCTGGTTCAGAAACTGCTTTTATGGCAGTAAACAGAATAAAAATAAAAGAAAGAGTTCAGCGTGGTGATGATAAAGCTTCAAGAGTTGATAAACTTCTTAACAATCAGACAAAACTTCTTACAACGATTTTAATTGGCAATAATCTTGTCAACATAGCAGCTTCTTCTATTGCTACTGCACTGGCCATAAGGTTATTTGGAAACAAAGGTATTGGCATTGCAACAGGTGCTGTTACTTTATTAATACTAGTTTTTGGAGAAATAACTCCTAAAGCACTTGGAAATAATAAGTCGGTAAAATATACAGAAACAGCTGCGCCATTTTTGTTTTATATGGGAAAATTGCTTGCACCATTTATTTATTTGTTTACTAAAATAGTAAAAATTTTTGTTGGAGATAAGGATCTTATTTCTTCAGCATTTTTGAGTGAAGAGGAGATAAGAAGGTTTGTGGAAGTAAGCCACAGAGAAGGTATTATAAAAGAAACTGAACAGGAGATGATTCAGAGTGTTTTTGAATTTGATGACACTCTGGTAAAAGAAATTATGATACCCAGAACAGATATGGTTTGTATTGAAAAGAGTGCTGGGCTGGAAGAACTAATAGGTCTTGCGGTGGAAAAAGGACACTCTCGTATTCCGGTTTTTGAAGAATCAATAGACAATATTATTGGACTTATATATATAAAAGATCTTTTGGAGCTTTTATTAGAAAAAGAAAAAGAAGTTTCAATTGAAGACTTTGTTAAACCAATATATTTTATTCCTGAAGGTAAACCAATAAATCAGCTATTATCAGAAATGAAAAAGCGCAAAGAACATATGGCTGTCGTAATAGATGAATATGGTGGGACCGCAGGATTGATTACTATTGAAGATCTGCTGGAAGAAATAGTAGGAGATATACAGGATGAATTTGATTTGGAGCCAAAATATATTGAGATATTAAGTGACAAAGAGCTGATGCTTGATGGTAGAGTTGATATTGACGAATTAAATGAACTGCTGCATAATCCTTTACCGGTAAGTGAAGATTATGAAACAATAAGTGGTCTTATTCTTTATTATCTCAACCGTCTGCCCGAAGCTGGAGATAGAATAGATCTGGATGAACTTGAGGTTATAGTAGAAGATGTTCTGGATAATAGAATTAGAAAAATAAGATTAAAAAGTGAAAATAAAATCAAATTAGAAGATAGTGAGTGGTAAAAATGCTGCGGAAAATTAGAAATTTATTTATAACAGGTCTTCTGGTTCTTTTACCCCTTGTATTGACAAGTTATCTTTTTTGGAATTTGTTCCTTATTCTCGATAATTGGAGCAGGCCGATGTTTAAGCATTTGCTGGGGGTTGATTTACCCGGGATAGGTTTTATTTTCACTCTGCTGCTTATATTCTTGACAGGGATATTTGCTACAAATATTATCGGCAAAAAAATTATTGATATTGGAGAATATGTTCTCCTCAAAATTCCGCTGATAAGAAATATTTATTTGAGTATAAAGCAGATTTTAGATGGTGTTTTTACCAGAAAAAATGTTAGTTTCAAAAAAGCGATTTTATTTGAATATCCCCGCAAAGGTCTTTATCAGATTGGATTTATTACCAAGGAAACTTCTGTTCATTTTGAAGATATAACAGGGGAAAAGATGTACAATGTTTTTCTGCCTACCACCCCTAACCCGACTTCTGGTATGTTTATAATGGTTCCTGTTAAAGAGGCCTATGAACTTGAAGATATTACTATAGAAGAAGCTCTTAAATTAATTATTTCTGGTGGTATTTTATCGCCGGTGGAAAACAGTCCGGGAGGTATAGATAGTTTTGAAAATTAAGGATAATAGTTATCTTAAAATACTGCTTACTGTTTTTTTGATTTTCTTAATAATTAACGCTGTGCTTTTATCGCGGATGCTGGGGTTTATTTATTTACCTGGAGAAATAAGCCAGCTGGATAAGGCAAAAGAAGGAGCCAGAGCAGTGGTAAGGTACAGCAGTGAACTTGCAGAAAGTTATGGAATTAGAGATAGAAAAAATATAGTTAATCTGTTTGCAGAATTTGAATATGAGATAGAAAAAGCTGAAAGTGATGATGTTGTTGCAAGCATAATGATGGATTACGGCAGGCAGATACAGGATGAAATATTTAGAGAAGTTCAGCAGATGAGAATAAATGAAGTGCTTCATATCATAAACAGCCAGCAGCTTCCGGAAAAAGGTGTTGTTTCTATATCTCATGCGGATGGAAAAATAAAAATTATTGATCCTGATGATATCCTGGAAGATAAAACTAAAGACAGACTGCAAAAAATTGACCTTTTTCAGACTCTAGAATTAAAAATAGAAGATCAAAAAGCAGAAGTAACTGCAGGTGATATTTTTAATCTTGTAGAATATTTAAAATCAGAAAACGTTAGTCTTAAAAGACAGTATAATATTTTGTCATCTCAGTCAGGATACAGCAATATATCGGGTCAGGGTATAGTGATTTATCTGCAGGATGATGAATCTTCAGCAGATCAAAACTCATTAATTCATGATTCTGATATTAGAAATATAATAAATGAACTATGGATAGCAGGGGCGAGAGGTCTAGAAGTGGGAGGCCAGAGGATCAATGTAAAATCATCTGTAAGATGTGTAGGTCCAACAATTCTGGTAAACAGCAAACCGATTGCAGTTAATCCAGTTGTGATTAGAGCAGTAGGTAATCCGGATGTGCTTCACAGCAGTCTGGATATAATAAAGAAAAAATTGAATTCTTTTGGTATTGAAGTTTCTATAAATGAGGAAGAAAATATAACTTTAAACAGCAGTCAGAGGTGAAATAATGAAGTTTAAGATTTCAATCATATTAATTATTGTAGTATTATCAGTTGCCGTATTAAGTGGATGCAGCTTTAGAGATACAGCAGATCAAATTTCAGAAGACGGTTTAGATAGTAGTGAAGTTAAAGAAGAACAGGTAGACAGTCAGTTGAGTGATTCAGAAAGAGAAGAAAAAAAAGAAGAATTAAAAGAACAGTATGAAGATGAGACTGAAAAAATGGAAACAGATGATGCTGCCATTTTTGCCGGTCACTCTCCTTTTACAGGGGAAATGCTCAAAGAAATACCGTATAAGCATGCTGTTTCTGTTTCTATAGAAAATTCTCCAGCAGCAAGACCGCAGAGTGGTCTAGAAAGTGCAGAAATAGTATATGAATTCATGCTGGAAGGAGGAATTACACGTTTTCTTGCTGTATTCTGGCCGGAAATACCTGATAAAATAGGTCCTATTAGAAGTGCCAGGCCATTTTTAATTGAGGTTGCAAAAAGCTATGATTCTTTATTTTTACATGCAGGAGCCAGTCCGGATGGATTTCAAAAATTGTCTGATTCGGGTGTTCTTCACCTTGATCAGATTTATCAGAGCCAGTATTTTTGGAGGAGCAGCAAAAGGATTGCTCCACATAATCTTTATTCGGGGAAACCACCACTTCAGGATTTTCTTGCAGAATTAGATCAGATTGAATATCCAGATAGATTTAAATTTTTGACTGCATCTATTATTTCAGATCCTCAGCTGGCAGAGGAAATTGTTATTGATTATTGGGGAGATTATAATGTTAACTACCGCTATAATCAAGAAGCTAATATTTATCACAGATTTTTATATGATTTCGATACTCCACACAGAGTGGAAAATGGCCGGCAGCTTAGTGCCAGAAATATAATTGTACAGTTTGTTGATACTGAGATTAAAGATGAAGCAGGACGTCTTGAGGTAAATTTAAAAAATGGCGGTAAAGCTCTGCTTTTTAGGGATGGGATAGTAATTTCGGGCAAGTGGAAGAAAAATGGTGATTCCTGGATTGATTATTATGATGAAAATGGAAATGAGTTCGAAGTAAATCCTGGTCAAACCTGGGTTCAGGTTGTGCCAGATGACACAGAAATTAAATATTAAACTGATATGAAAGGAATGATTATAGATGGAAAAAGAAATAAAAAGCAAACTTTTTGAGGCTGCTAAAGAAGTTAAAAAAAATGCATATGTCCCGTATTCTAATTTCCCTCTGGGAGCTGCTGTATTAACAGATGATGGGAAAATATTTACCGGTGTTAATATAGAAAATGCATCATTTGGGCTTACAAATTGTGCTGAAAGAACAGCTATATTTAATGCAGTTTCTCAGGGTTATAAAAATATAAAAGCTTTACTTTTAGTTAGCAGCACTGAAAAACCTGTAACTCCATGTGGCGCCTGTCGTCAGGTCATTAAAGAATTTGCAGATGATATTGAGGTTATAATGATGACAGATACAGGACAGGAACTTATGATGACAAGTAATGAACTGCTTCCCGGTGCTTTTGTTGATAAAGATATGGAGAAAAATAATGAGTTATAAATCAGGTTTTGTAACTGTTATTGGACGTCCAAATGTTGGAAAATCAACTTTAGTTAATAAACTGGTTGGAGAAAAAATAAATATCATATCTCCAAGACCACAGACAACAAGAAATAGCATAAAAGCAATTTATTCAGAAGATAATGGACAAATTATTTTTATAGATACTCCGGGAATTCATCAACCCAGAAATAAACTGGATAATTTTATGATGGACCAGGCTTATAAAAGTCTTGAAGGAATAGATGTAATAATATTTATTGTTGATGGAAGTACTTACTGGGGAAGGGGAGATCAGCAGATATTTGATCAAATAAAAAATTCTTCTAAACCGGTAATATGTGTAATGAACAAAATTGATAAAATCAAAAGGAAAGATATCTTAAAAAAACAGAAGGAGTACAGTCAGAAAACTTCTTCAGAGGTTATTCCTATTTCGGCCTCAGAGGAGCAGAATCTTGACTCTCTCTTATCTGAAATTTTTCAGCATTTACCTGAAGGACCACAGTATTATCCTGATGATATGATTACAGATCAGATAGAAAGGTTTGTTTTTGCAGAAATAATTAGAGAAAAAGTCTTTTATTTATGTAGAGAAGAAGTTCCCTATGGAGTTGCTGTACTGGTAGAAGAAGTAAAGGAAAGAAATAATGAAGATTATTATATAAGAGCCAATATTTATGTCGAAAAAAAATCACATAAAGGTATTATTATCGGTAAAAATGGATCTATGCTTAAAAAAATAGGGAAAAATGCAAGAAAAGAAATAGAAGATCTGCTGCAGACAAAAGTTTATCTTGATTTATGGGTTAAAATACTTAAAGACTGGCGTGAAAAAGAAAATCTCCTTAAAAGAATGGGATATAAGGGGTGATGAGCTATTGAAGAAAAAAAAGTGTTAAAAGAATTTCTTCCAGAAAGATATCAAAATTTTAAAGAATTTTTTGATGATAATTATCCTGCTGATGCTGCGGAATTTTTAGCTGACTTACCAGAACAGATTTTGCTGGATTCAGTTGAAAATTTTGCTGATGAAATTCTAAGTGATATTATTGTCTTTTTTGAAGAAGAACTGCAGAAAAAAATTGGGAAAAAGATTTCAGTATTAAAAACTGCTCAAATATTGTCAGCAATGTACAGTGATGATGCGGCTGACTTTTTGAGTGTATTATCTGTTGGAAAAGTTAAAGATGTTTTAAAGCTTATGAAAGAAAATGATGCCCTTAAGTTAAAAGAGCTGCTGCACTATGATGATGATAGTGCTGGAGGGCGTATGACAACAGAATTTATTGCATTTTATGCTGATAATACAACTCAGTCGGTTCTGAATAAAATGCGCAAAATAATTACAGAGCCGGAAATGATTTATTATATTTATGTAATTTCCAGAAAAAAAGAACTGGTTGGTGTGCTGTCAGTACGACAGCTTTTGACTGCTCAGCCTGATACGCGTCTGAGCGAAATAATGAACAAAAGAGCTATTAAAGTCAATATTACAGATGACCAGGAAGAAGTGGCCCATATAATTTCTAAATATGATCTGCTGGCTGTTCCGGTTGTCAATGACCATAATCAATTACTGGGAATTATAACTGTTGATGATATTATTGATATTTTAGAGGAAGAAACCACAGAAGATCTTTTTAAAATGTCAGGTGCTACAAATGCATATGACATAAGAGGAAGTTTTATGGAAGCTGTAAAGAAAAGAATCCCCTGGTTATTTATACTATTAATCGGTGATCTTCTGTCAGGAACTGTAATACATCGTTTTGAAGCTTCACTGCAGTCAATTGTGGCACTAGCTATTTTTATCCCTGTATTGATGGATATGGGCGGTAATGTTGGGACTCAGTCTCTGACAGTAGTTGTAAGGGGACTTGCCACAGAGGAACTGGACTTTTCGCATTTTATTAAACATCTATTTAGTGAGATCAAAGCAGGTATTGTAATGGGAATGGTTATATCTTTATCTCTGTTTTTAATTACATTTTTTTGGCATCAGAATATTGTGCTTGCTTTTGTAGTTGGATTTTCGATGTTCGTGACAATGATTACAGCAATAACTGCTGGAACATCTATTCCTTTTGTTGTTGACTATTTTGGCGCAGATCCTGCGGTAGCAGCCGGTCCTTTTATTACGACTTTAATAGATATATCTGGATTGTTTATTTATTTTACAATGGCATCACTTTTAATGGAAAAATTGCTTTAAATGCAGGATAATATTATATTTTGCAGAATAATAATATTAACTTGAGAAAATAAGGAGTGAATTCTTAATGGCGATCAAACCACGTGATATGGCAAAAATGATTGACCATACCAATTTAAATCCTACTGCAACAGTAGAGGATATTAAAAAACTATGTGAAGAAGCAAGTGAATACGAATTTGCATCTGTTTGTGTTCATCCAATATATGTTCCTTTATCTGCTAAACTTCTGGAAGAAAACTCTGTAAAAGTTTGTACAGTAGTCGGGTTTCCACTGGGAGCCAATACTACTGAAACAAAGGCTTTTGAAACCAGAAATGCGATCAGATTGGGTGCACAGGAAATTGATATGGTGATGAATATAGGTGCTTTTAAGTCTGGAGCATATGAGCTTTTTCAGGCTGACATAAAAGCAGTTGTTGATGCAACAAAAAAAGCAGGTGTTAGTTCTGATATAATTGTAAAGGTTATCTTAGAAACCTGTTATTTAAATGAAGAAGAGATAGTAAAAGCATGTGAAATTGCAAAATCTGCTGGAGCAGACTTTGTTAAAACTTCAACTGGTTTTGGCAGTTATGGAGCGAGAGTAGAAGATGTAAGTTTAATGAGGAAAACTGTAGGAAGAGATGTAGGAGTAAAAGCTGCTGGTGGAATAAAAAACTTTGATCAGGCACTTGAAATGCTGGATGCTGGAGCAAACAGAATTGGAGCCAGTTCTGGTGTTGCAATTGTAACCGGTAATGAAAATGAAGATGATGAGGATGGAGATGAATAAAACTTGGCTTCTTTTGAAACAGAAGGTGTTGTTTTAAAACAGTTTGATCTGGGAGAATCTGATCGACTGATAACTCTTTATACAAAAGAAAAAGGTAAAATAAGAGCTGTTGCCAGAGGAGCCCGCAAAGGGATTAAAAGTCGTTCAGGACTCGTACTACCTTTTAGTTATCATAATTTTGTTTTATATCAGGGTAAATCTCTGGCACGTATTAATCATATAGAGTCAATAGAAATGAATTCCAGACTTAGAGATGATCTGGATTATATGGCATATGCCAGTGTAGTATCCGAATATATAGAAAGAGCAGGGCTAGAAGATGAAAAAGATCTGGCCCTTTTTTCACTGCTGGTTTTAATATTGCGTGAAATGAACAGCACTGAGAAGAAGAATCTGCTTTTTTATTTTAATTTTTTTAAAACAAAACTTTTAATTCTTTTAGGAATAAAACCGGAATTAAAAAAATGCACATACTGTAATGAACAAATTAATTATAATGAAATTAATTTCAATATTGAACATGGAGGGGTTGTATGCAGAGGCTGTATAGAAAAATTTAATGCAGACTATAAAAGTTTAAACAGAAAAGAATTTATGATTTTTGCAAAATTTATCAACTCAACTTTTGCAGATATAGCTGACAGGACTATTGAAATTGATACTGGAATATTAAAAAAAATATCTTCATTAACAGAAGAATTTATAGCCTATCATTTAGATTTAAAACCTAAATCTCTTTCATTTCTGTATAATCTGCAGAATATGAATGGAGATTTTTGAAAAATTTTACTGTCTAAAAATATTACCTATAAATTCAACAAAGATAGAAGGGAAGTGTTTTAATTGAATTTTCAAGAGATAATTTTTGCTTTAAATAAATTTTGGAGTGAGCAAAAATGTGTAATAGAACAGCCATACGATATTGAGGTGGGGGCCGGTACCATGAGCCCTTCAACATTTTTGCGTGCACTTGGACCTCAGGAATGGAATACTGCATATGTTCAGCCCAGCAGAAGACCGACTGATGGCAGATATGGAGATAATCCATATAGATTGCAGAGATATTTTCAATATCAGGTAATTATGAAACCTTCACCGGATAATATTCAGGAGATTTATCTGGACAGTCTTCGTGCACTTGGGATTGATCCTAAAAAACATGATATTAGATTTGTAGAAGATAACTGGGAATCCCCTACTCTGGGAGCCTGGGGCCTTGGATGGGAAGTATGGCTTGATGGTATGGAAATAACTCAGTTTACTTATTTCCAGCAGGTCGGAGGATTTCAGGCAAAACCTGTAACCGTTGAGATAACCTATGGATTAGAAAGAATAGCCATGTATCTGCAGGAAGTAGAAAATGTTTTTGATTTAACATGGGTAGAAGGTGTAAGTTATGGGGATATTTATCATCAGAATGAGGTAGAACAATCTGAATATAATTTTGAAACTGCAGATGTAGAAAGGCTTTTTAAAATGTTCGATTTATATGAAAGTGAAGCAGAAAATGCAGTTAGTTCCGGTTTAACCCTGCCCGCATATGACTATACTTTAAAATGTTCTCATACTTTTAATCTTTTAGATGCCAGAGGGGCAATTAGTGTAACTGAAAGGACGCGCTTTATTAAGCGTGTTAGAGATCTGGCCCATAAATGTGCAGAAAGCTATTTAGAAAAAGTTAATTAAGGAGCTGATATAAATGCCAAAAACACTACTTTTTGAAATAGGTACAGAAGAAATGCCTGCAGAAACAATGCAGAAATTTAGAGAAGATTATCTGGAAACTGCACTGAAAATTTTTGATAAAAACCGTTTAGAATATAAAACTATAGATGTTTATTCCACCCCCAGAAGGCTGGTGCTTTTTGTTGAAGAACTGCTGGAAAAACAGCCGGATAAGAAAGAAACTGTTCGGGGACCGGCAGTAAATATTGCTTTTGATGATAGTGGATCTCCTACTAAAGCTGGTGAAGGATTTGCCAGAGGACAGGGAGTATCTGTAGAGGATTTAAAAGAAAAAGATGGATATTTGTATGCGGAAAAAATTGAAAAGGGAAAAGAAACTGCTGACATTCTTCCATCACTGCTGCTGGAGATTGTTAATAAAGTTCCTCTTCCAAAAGCTATGCGGTGGGGAAATTATGATCTCGAATTTATCCGTCCTATAAAATGGCTGCTTGTTTTTTTTGGAGACAAAAATTTTGAAATAGAAATTGCAGATATTAGAAGTGACAGTTTTAGTATGGGGCATAGATTTTTATCAAATGGTAAAATAGAAATAGATGATGTTAATAATTACTTTAACAAACTAGAAGAAGCCTATATTATTGTAAATCAGAAAAGAAGAAAAGAGTTAATTCTTAAACAAATAGAGGATTTAAATATTTCAGGGAGACCAATAATCAGGGATAACCTTTTAGAAGAGGTTGTAGATCTGGTTGAATTTCCAACGGCTTTTAAAGGAGAATTTAGCGATAAATTTCTTAAACTTCCTCAGGAAGTTCTTATTACAGCTATGGAAAAACATCAGAGATATTTTCCGGTTAAAGATAATGATGACAATTTACTCAATCAATTTATTGGTGTCAGAGATGGAAATGAAGACTATATAGATGAAGTGATTTCTGGCAATGAGATGGTTTTACAGGGTCGACTTGCAGATGCTGAGTTCTTTTTTGCTGAAGATAAAAAATATGGATTTGAAAATAGACTGGATGACTTAAAAAATATTGTTTTTCAACAGGAACTGGGAAGTGTTTATAATAAGGTATTAAAACTTGAAATTATGGTTGAAAAAATTGCAGAAGAAATGGGCTGGAATGAAGAAGAAAAAGAACTTTTAAAAAGAGCGGCCAGACTCAGTAAAAATGACCTTGCAACAGAAATGGTAAATGAATTTGCAAATCTTCAGGGGCTTATGGGGAAAGAATATGCACTGCTCGAAGGAGAAGACAGCAGAATAGCTGAAGCTATTTTTGAACAGTATCTACCTCGTTTTGCCGGAGACAGTTTGCCCCAGAGCAAGATAGGGACAGTACTATCGGCTGCAGAAAAACTATTTAATTTATCCGGTCATTTTTTAATTAATAATATTCCTTCTGGATCTCAGGATCCATTTGCATTAAGGAGGCAGGCTACCGGTCTTGTCCGGATAATTCTTGAACATAATATTTCTCTTGATCTGGATAAAATGATTAGAATAGGACTGAAAACGGTTCAGATAAGAAAGGATAATAGAGAAAATGCTTTTAAAGAATTGAAGTCTTTTATAAAGCAGAGATTAGAAAATTATCTGTCCGAACAAAATATTAGATATGATATTATTAATGCTGTTATCAATGTTGGCGACAATAATTTTGTTGACTTAAACCAGAGAGCTGAGTCATTAATGGAGTTTAGAAGTGAAAATCCGGATCTTTTTGTTGATTTAATTAGAGGTCTTGTGAGAGCTAAAAATATTTCTTCTAAATTGGAAAAAGAAATAGAGATCAAAGAGAAATTGCTGGAAGAAAAAGAAGAACTTAAACTTTATGATTCATATAGTAAGAAGGAAAAAGCAATAAATGATAATTTTGAAAAAAGCAATTATCTGCAGGGTTTTCATGATATTGTTGAACTTAAAGAAGTAATAGATGAATTTTTGGATAATGTAATGGTAATGGTTGAAGATAATAAAATAAAAAATAACAGACTATCATTACTGAAAAAAATAGCAGATTTAATGGAATCTGTAATGGATATTGATGAGATTGCCCTTGATGACTAAAGCAACTGGATATGGGGTGAGAAAATGAATGATAAAAAAGCTAGTGTTTATGTTATTTCCGACTCTCTTGGTGATACAGCAAATGCGATTATTAATTCGGCAGCTGTACAATTTGAAGATGCTGAAGTTGAAAAGACAACATTTCCCCATGTGAGAACAGTAAAACAGCTGGAAAAAATTGCGGAAAAAGCTGCAGATAACTCTGCAATTATTGTATTTACTCTGGCCAAAAAAGAAATGAGAATCAATTTAATAGAATTTGCTGATAAATATAATCTGGAGTATATTGATTTACTGGGACCAGTACTGAATAAATTGTCTTCAAAATTAAAAATTGAACCTGATGAGATACCCGGTTTAAAATATAATATAGATCAGGATTATTTCAAAAGAATAGAAGCAATGGAATTTACTCTTAAATTTGATGACCTAAATGATCAGCAGGGAATAGATGAGGCTGATATTGTACTTGTTGGTATCTCCAGAACTTCAAAAACTCCTCTTTCTATTTATCTATCCTATTTAGGATATAAAACTGCCAATGTTCCACTTGTCCCCGAAGTGGCCATTCAGCAAAGTATACTGGAAAACAAAGATAGGAAAGTTATTGGACTTACTATTGATCCTCTGCTTTTGAATGATATACGGATAGAAAGATTAAAAAAAATGGGACTGGGAAATGATGCAACTTATGCGGCAGGAGAAAGAATTAATGAAGAAATTGCTTATGCTGATTCTTTAATGGGAAAAATCGGCTGCCCGATAATAGATGTAACAGATAAAACTATAGAGGAAACTGCTTCTGAAGTACTTGCATATGTGACTTGAAAGGAGGAGTTTTATGTTCACCAGATTAGAGCAGGAAAAAAGAGAAAAAGAAATACTGTCTACTTCTGCAGCTTTAAGCATGGAAAGTAGAGGCAGGCAGGAAGCAGAAAACGAATGTGACATTAGAACCGCTTTTCAGCGTGATAGAGATAGAATTATTCATTCTAAAGCATTCAGAAGATTGAAGCATAAAACACAGGTTTTTATTGCTCCAGAAGGAGATCATTATAGAACCCGGCTCACTCATACTCTGGAAGTATCACAAATTGCAAGAACGGCTGCCAGAGCCCTGCGGTTAAATGAAGATTTAACAGAAGCTATTGCTCTCGGACATGACCTGGGCCATACCCCCTTTGGACATGCTGGTGAAGAGGCTATATCAGAAGTGTCAGGGAGAAATTTCTGCCACAACAGACATAGTCTGCGAGTTGTAGATAAACTGGAGCGAAGAGGTAGTGGAAAATGTGGATTAAATTTAAGCTATGAGGTGAGGGATGGAATAGTTAACCACACCGGATCTGAGCTTCCTTTTACACTGGAAGGTCAGATAGTTCGCATAGCTGACAGAATAGCATATATAAATCACGATATAGATGATGCTTTAAGAGCAAAAATAATTAAAATTGAGAATTTACCCGATTCGGCAGTTAAGCTGTTGGGTAAAAGCCATTCTGAAAGAATAGATACAATGGTTAGAGATCTAATTAATGAGAGCCAGAACAAAAATTTTATTAATAGGTCTGAAGAGATAAAAAAAGCGACAGAGAGTTTGCGCAATTTTCTTTTTGAAAATGTATATATTGGTTCTGCTGGCAAAAGTGAAGAAGGAAAAGCAATAAGATTAATAAAGAACTTATATGAATATTTTATAAATAATAAACTGGCAATACCTGATGAATTTTTAGAAATAGAAGAGGATTATGGGCAGGCTGTAATTGATTATATTGCAGGTATGAGTGATCGTTATGCTATAAATTTAGGTAGAGAACTCTTTATTCCGACTCCATGGCTCAGCAAAAAAAGTTATATTTCACTGCAGGATTTATAAAACGATTAATGAATAGATATAAATACTTACAATAATCTAAAACTTTTGAACTGTATTTTAGATGGATTTTTAATGACCATTTTAATGAAGGATTAATTAAATGTTTAGAGAACTATAAATTAAGAGAAAGACCAAACTTAATAAGACTTAGGGTGAATAAATTGGCCAGATATTCAGATAATTTTATTGAAGAACTGAAATATAGTGTTGATATTGTAGACGTTGTTTCTGATTATTTGGAACTTAAAAGAGCCGGAAGCAGATTTAAAGGTCTCTGTCCTTTTCATAATGAAAAAACACCATCTTTTTTTGTTAATCCAGATAATAATTTTTATCACTGTTTTGGCTGTGGTGTGGGTGGAGATGTAATAAATTTTGTTATGGAAATTGAAAATATAACCTTTACAGAAGCTGTTAAAATTTTAGCAGAAAAAGCTGGTATTGAGCTTCCAAACCTATCTGATAGGGAGAGAAAACTTTATCAGGAAAGAGAACAGTTATTTGAAATAAATAAACTTGCAGCTCGATTTTATAATTATATGTTAAAGGAAACAAAATTAGGTACTGATTCTTTAGAATATCTCAAAAATAGAGGTTTTACAGAAGAGGATATAGAAAATTTCCAGCTTGGCTATGCTCCTGATGAGTGGAAAGCAGTGATGTCTTTTTTAAATAAAAGAGGATATAGCCTTGATATGATTCATAAAGCAGGTCTAATATCAAAAGGTAAGAATAATTCTTTTTATGATAGATTTAGAAACAGAATAATTTTTCCGATATTTAATACCAGAGGAGAAGTTATTGCCTTTGGTGGACGTGTACTTCCTGATTCAGAGCAGGGTGCTAAATATCTGAATTCACCTGAAACAGCAATATTTAGCAAAAAGAAAAACCTTTATGGCTTAAATTGGGCAAAAAAACAGATAAGAGAAGAACAGAGATGTATTATTATGGAGGGCTATACAGATGTTATTCAGGCCCACAGAAGTGGATTCAAAAATGCTGTTGCATCACTGGGTACTGCATTTACTGATGAACAGGCAAAGTTGATTAAAAGGTATGCCGATCAGGCGTTAATTGCATATGATTCTGATACAGCTGGAAATAAAGCAACTTTAAGAGGCCTGGAAATTTTGAATGACCGGGGTATTGATGTGAAAGTAATAACTCTTCCTGAAGGATCAGATCCTGATGATATATTGAGAGATAATAATTTGCAATTGTTTAATGATTATATAGATGAGGCAGAAAGTTTAGTGGATTTTAAAATTGATATGATTATCAAAGATAAAGATTTGAATGACCCAGGTATGAAAATCAAAATATTAAAAGAAATTGCTGAATTAATAAGTGGTATAGATGATCCGGTAGAAAAAGAAATATATGTAGAAAGAGCATCAGAAAAAACAAATTTTGACAAAAATATATTAAGTAAAGAAATAAAAAAACAAACAAAATACAGGAAAAGAAGGAATTCTGTTAGAAAAGAAGAAAAAGTAGATAAAAGAGATAAAGTTAAAAGATCCGATATTGTGAGGATACAGGAACAGCTTCTTTCATATTTTATTACACATAAAGAGCTGCGGAGCAGCCTGGCACGGATAATTTCTCCTGATGATTTTAAAGGTAGAGCAGAAAAACTTGCGAAAATCATCTGGAATGGTCCTTTTATAAGTGATTCAGTTAGCAGTGATAAAATCAAATCTGAACTAGATGAAGATCTTGAATCTTACTGGTCAGAGATTATTGTAAAACAAAAAAAAGGTCTGAATAAAAATAAGCTCGTTAATCTGGCAAACTTTATTGCAGATAAAAATCTTGAAATTACTAAAAACGAAATCTGCAGCAGACTTAATGAAGGAAGAAATGATTTGCAAAGTTTAAATCAAATGTTAACAAAATTTCACAGTTTAAATTATCACAGTGAGAGGGGGGATTAATATGGCTGAGAAAAATGTAAGCCCTGCCAAAATTGATGAAGTTAAAGAGCTGCTTAATCGCGGCAAAAAAGAAGGCGAATTAACTTATGAAGAAATTATGGATGCTTTAGAAGATATAGATTTGGATTCTGAAGATATAGAAAAAATATATGATATATTTAATGAGAATAATATTAATATTGTTAGCGAAAGAAATGAACAGGAAGCGGAAGACGAGGATGACGATAATGGCCTCGATTTAAGTGTTCCACAGGGGGTAGGTATAGATGATCCTGTGCGAATGTATTTAAAAGAAATAGGAAAAGTAGATCTTCTTACTGCAGAAGAAGAAGTTGAAATTGCCAAAAGAATGGAACAGGGTGATGAGTCTGCTAAAAGAGAGCTTGTTGAAGCTAATTTGCGGCTTGTTGTTAGTATTGCAAAAAAATATGTCGGTCGCGGTATGCTGTTCCTGGATCTTATTCAGGAAGGTAATATGGGTTTGATGAAAGCAGTAGAAAAATTTGATTACACAAAAGGTTATAAGTTTAGTACCTATGCTACCTGGTGGATCAGACAGGCGATTACAAGATCGATTGCAGATCAGGCCAGAACTATTAGAGTTCCGGTACACATGGTAGAAACTATTAATAAATTAATTAGAGTGTCCAGACAGCTTCTGCAGGAAAAAGGACGTGAACCAAAACCGGAAGAAATTGGTGAAGAAATGGGAATATCTGCAGAAAAAGTGAGAGAGATTATGAAAATTGCTCAGGAACCTGTTTCCCTGGAAACTCCTATTGGAGAAGAAGAAGACAGCCATCTGGGAGATTTTATAGAAGATGAAGATTCTCCCGCACCTGCATCTGCTGCTTCCTATATCTTATTGAAAGAACAGCTTGATGGAGTTCTGGACACATTAACAGATAGAGAAAAACGAGTGCTGGAGCTGCGATTTGGGATTGAAGATGGTCGCCCCAGAACTTTAGAAGAAGTTGGAAAAGAATTTGGTGTAACAAGAGAAAGAATAAGACAGATTGAGGCAAAAGCTTTAAGAAAGCTGCGCCATCCGAGCAGAAGTAAAAAATTAAAGGATTATTTAGATTAATTTATTAAATAAGCGAAATAGGGAGCAAACAGGAGTAAATCTGGTTTTATCTGTTTAATAAGCAGAAAAAAACAGTTTAAAACTCTTGACCTGAGTTATTATATATCATATAATTATTTCTGTCGTCACAAAGTTATATTAAATTTTGAAGGGCCCATAGCTCAGCTGGTCAGAGCAACCGGCTCATAACCGGTTGGTCCCAGGTTCGAATCCTGGTGGGCCCACCAGATAATTAACCTTGTTCTCTTTAGAGCAGGGTTTTTTTTATTTATTTCTATTATTTTATAGGGGGAGGCTTAAAAAATATGGCTAAAGCACAGGAAATAATATCACTAATGGGAGAAATAGCTCCAGTAAAACTGGCAGAAGAATGGGATAATGTAGGACTTCAGATTGGTGATCTCAGTAATGAGGTAAATAAAGTTTTGCTGGCCCTGGATCTAAATACCGAAGTTATTGATGAAGCTGTAGATAATAATTGCAATATGATAATCACACATCATCCGGTAATATTCAATGGGATAAATTCTGTTAGCTCAGAATCAGCTGTTGGAGATATGATTATAAGATTGATAAAGAATGATATAATTGTTTTTTCCGCACATACCAATCTTGATATTGTAGAAGAGGGACTAAATGATTTTATCTGCAGAAAACTTGGAATTGAAGATTTTCAACCTCTTGATGTAACTCAAATTGGAAATTATTATAAATTTGTTGTTTTTGTACCGGAAAATCATATAGAAAACATTAAATCTGCTGTATTTAAAAATGGAGGCGGAAAATTGGGAAATTACAGCCACAGTGGATTTGTTTCAAAAGGTAAAGGTAGTTTTAAGCCTTTAAAAGGATCAGAACCATATATTGGCAGTACTGAAAAAATAGAGGAAGTTGATGAAATTCGCTTAGAAACAATCGTGGCTGAAGATAAACTTGATAAAGTTTTAAAAGCTGTATTAAAGGCACATCCTTATGAAGAAGCAGCATATGATATTTATGAAATCAAGAGGACCAGTAATGTTGATGGGATTGGTAGAATAGGATATTTAACAGATACAATGCTTTTAGGTGATTATATTAATACTGTAAAAGAAAAATTGAATCTTCCCTATTTGAAATTTGTTGGAAAAAAAGATAAAAAGATAAAAAAGGTTGCTGTATGTAATGGAAGTGGTGCTGATTTTATAAAAAAAGCAGGTTATAAAGGAGCAGATCTATATCTAACCGGTGATATAAAATATCATGAGGCACAGCATGCTGAAGAACTGGATCTGGCTTTAATTGATATTGGTCATTATGAAAGTGAAATATGGGTAAAAGAACTCCTTTATGATAAGTTAACCTCTCTTGCTGAAAAACGAAACAAAAAAGATGTCGAATTTATAATTTCTGCTGTAAACACAAATCCCTGGAATTATAGATAATGAAATTTGCAGTCTATTTGAAAACTTCGAAAAATTGCTCAAAATGAGGGCTGATTTAAGTTGAGTGATTTGCTTGACATATCATTAATCCAATGGTATACTTTAAAATGTGTAAAAATAAGTTAACCAGGTGATCGCGGCCTTTGAGGCTGAGGAAAGTCCGAGCTCCACAGGACAGGGTGCTGGGTAATTCCCAGTGGAGGTGACTCCCAGGAAAGTGCCACAGAAATAAACCGCCTTATTTTATTAAGGTAAGGGTGAAAAGGTAAGGTAAGAGCTTACCAGGTTTCAGGTGACTGAAATGCTAGGTAAACCCCATCTGGAGTAAGTCCAAATAGGGAGAATTAGGAGCGGTCCGCTCTTCTCCGGGTAAGGACGCTTGAACTAATAGGCAACTATTGGTTAAGATAGATGATCACCTAATACAGAACTCGGCTTACAGGTTGGCTTATTATATACATCTTAAATATTAAAAGGGGTGTTAAAATGGAAAATACTATGCTGGAAGCAATAGAGTATATCGATTCTGCAATTGAGAAATCAGATCAATTTAACAATTTTGCTCCTGAAATGAGTGAGAGGGTATTGGATAATAGAATAATTACCCTGGAAGGTTATATAAGATATATTGATAGAGAAGGACTGGCATTAATGGATGAATTTATTCAGGAATTAGAGGAGGGAACTAATGACTGATCAAATATATTATAAAATACAGTATCCGCTTAAAAAAGCAATAACTTTGATGAAGAAAATAGATAGAGAAGATAACGGTGATATCAGCATATCTGAATCAGAAAAAGAAAAAATAAAAGAGTTTGTCTCAAAGTGGAATAATGGAGGAAAAAAACAGCTCCATAATTTAATTAATAACCTTAGAGATAATTTATAGAACTGCCGCCATGACTTATTTCTGTCATGGCTTTTAATTTTGATTTTTATCAAATTTTCAATACATATATATGTTAAAAAATACTTAAAAATTGATTTTTTAATACTTAAATAATATAATAATAACTATAGTCTTTATAAAAATACATATAGTCTCTTCAAAACTGTATTTTTTCACCTTATGATAATTACTAGAGGTGAAAATTATGTCAGAGAAGAATCTAGGAGATAGAATTAAGAAGATGCGCTACAATCTTGATCTGACCCAGGAGAAGCTGGGTGAAAAAGCCAACCTTCATTATACATATATTGGTCAGGTTGAGAGAGGAGAAAAAACTCCTTCATTTAAAGCACTTCAGAAGATAGCAGATGCACTTAATATTAGTATAGAATTTTTGGTTAGAGATAATGAAAATCTGACAGTTACTGAAAGTATAAAAATTAAAGATATAAATGAACTGCTTATTCAGAGAAATGAAAGAGAACTTGAATTAATATATAAATTTTTGCGGGAATTAATGGACATTCTTGATTATCCTCAGATTGAAAAAGAATAATAGATATGTTAAAATTAATTGCACTAAGTATATTTTACAAGGAGGTATACTATGGCTGGACATTCTAAATGGGCCAATATTAAGCATAAAAAACAAAAAGAAGATAAGAGAAGAGGAAAACTTTTTTCCAAATTGAGTCGAAAAATAGCGGTAGCTGCAAGAGAAGGTGGCGGAGATCCGGAAATGAATTCTGATCTTCGTATGGCTATTCAAAAGGCCAAAGACAATAATATGCCCAATGATAATATTGAACGTGCTGTTAAAAGAGGTACTGGTAATCTAGAAGGGATGAGTTACGAATCTTTTGTCTATGAAGGGTATGGACCTGGAGGTGTTGCTTTATATCTTGATATAATGACAGATAATAGAAATAGAACAGCTTCAGAAGTTCGTCATATTCTCGATAAAAATGGTGGTAATCTAGGTTCAAATGGTTGTGTAGCCTGGATGTTTCAGCGTAAAGGAGAACTGGTAATTGATTTAAACAAGTATGATGTAGCAGAAGATGATCTTTTACTGGAAGCTTTAGAGGCAGGAGCTGAAGATTTGGATTATGGAGACGAAAGAGCGGTAATTTATACCGATCCGTCCAATTATGAATCTGCACGTGAGGCACTGGAAGAAGCTGGATATGAGTTTGAATCTGCTGACCTGGCAATGATACCCGATAATGAAGTTAAACTTGATAAAGTGGAAGCAAAAAAAATGCTGCGATTGATGGATCAATTAGAAGATCATGATGATATTCAGGAAGTATATTCAAACTTTGATATCCCGGATGATATACTGGCGGAGATAGAAGCCGAAGAAGATTAAGTGAAAACTTTTCAGAAGGCACTGATGTCAGTGCCTTTATTTTTTTGATATATTGAATAAAACTTTTACGCAAAACAAAATAAACTCCAGATACTAACTTAATTGTACCCTGATAATATTTATGCTATAATAAATTCAAACATTAGTTTGTGCTCAAGAATGGCAGGTGATTTTTTGTTAATTTTAGGAGTGGATCCAGGACTTGCTACAATAGGATTTTCAATTGTAGAAAAAGAGGGAAATAAGTTTAATGTACTAGAATATGGGGTTATTAAAACCTCGCCTGACAAAACAGATGTTGAGAGGTTGAAAATAATATATAGAAATATGAAAGAATTAATAAACGAATATAAACCAGATCAGATGGCAGTTGAGGAGCTTTTTTTCAATAAAAATGTTAAAACAGCAATAGTGGTTGGACAGGCTAGAGGTGTGATACTTCTTGCAGGCGCAGAATCCAGTATAACGGTAGCAGAATATACACCACTGCAGGTTAAACAGGCTGTTGTGGGGTATGGTAGGGCTGATAAAAATCAGGTTCAGCAGATGGTAAAAAATCTGCTAAATCTTTCCGAAATACCGAGACCTGATGATGCGGCCGATGCTCTTGCAATAGCTATCTGTCATGGACATGTTTATACATCAAAGTCAGGGTGGAGTGAGAGATTATGATTGGTTATTTAAAAGGAGAAGTAATTGATCTTGAAATGGAAATGATCATTCTGGAAATAAATGGTGTCGGTTATGAAATAGAACTGGCGGGTTTCAAAAAATTACCTTCTCTGGGAGAAGAAATAGAGATTTATATATATACATATGTAAGAGAAGATGCACTAAAATTATTTGGATTTCCTAAAAAAAGAAATAAAAAGCTTTTTGAAATATTGATTACTGTTAATGGAATCGGACCAAAAGCAGCCTTGAATATATTAAACTCTATGCCTGCCGATAGATTTATATCTGCAGTTTTACAGGAAGATCAGGCTGTTTTAAAAGAGATTTCTGGGATTGGCCCGAAAACAGCACAAAGATTAATCCTGGAGCTTCAGGGTAAACTGGAGGAATTTGCTGCAGGTTTCGAAACTGCTCAGGACGTTCAACCATATGCCAGCAGTGATCGTGATGATATTATAGATGCACTTCTTTCTTTAGGTTATAATGAGAAAGAAATTATAAGAGCATTAAAAGAAATAAAAATGGATAATGATCTTGCGGTTTCCGAAAAAATAAGACAGGTTTTAAGTTTCTTAGGTAAGGAGAGATAACTATGGATAATAATGAAAGAAGAATAGTTTCTCCCAAAAAGAAAAGTGATGACCACGGTCTTGATAGAGGATTGAGGCCAGATACTCTTTCGGAATATGTAGGGCAAAAAAAATGTAAAGAAAAGCTTAAAATTTTTATAGAAGCTGCTCGAGAAAGAGATGAAGCTCTGGATCATGTAATGCTGTATGGCCCACCTGGTCTTGGGAAAACAACCCTTGCCAATATAATTGCTAATGAGCTGAATGTTAATATACACAGGACATCAGGGCCAGCCATCGAGAGACCCGGTGATCTTGCATCTATTTTGACCAATCTGCAGCCACATGATGTATTATTTATTGATGAAATTCACAGACTCAATAAAATGGTCGAGGAAGTACTTTATCCTGCAATGGAAGATTACTGTCTTGATATAATCATAGGGAAAGGTCCCAGTGCCAGATCTGTTAGATTAGATTTAGCTCCATTTACACTTGTCGGTGCAACTACAAAAGCCGGTCTCCTCAGTTCTCCACTTAGAGATAGATTTGGAGTAATTAATAGATTGGAGTTTTATTCTCATCAGGAATTAAAAGAAATTATATTAAGATCTGCAGATATTCTTCAGTTAGAAATAGTTGATACTGGAGCTTTGGAAATAGCCAAAAGATCCAGAGGTACTCCAAGGATAGGTAATAGAATTCTTAAAAGAGTAAGGGATTATGCCCAGGTAAAAGCAGATGGAGTAATTGATGTGCCGGCTGTTGAGGGAGCACTCCAGCTGCTGGAAATTGATCAGCTGGGATTGGATAGAGTTGATCATAAGCTTTTAAAAACAATAATAGTTAAATTTAGTGGTGGTCCGGTAGGATTAAATACACTGGCTGCCTCAATAAGTGAGGAAACAGAAACAATCGAGGATGTTTATGAGCCATATCTGCTGCAGTTGGGTTTTCTGGATAGAACTCCCCGCGGAAGAGTAGCAACTTTAAAAGCATATGAACATCTCAATATAAAAAAAGATGATCAAAAAATTACATTTGATTTATTTGGAAAATAGTTCTGGAGGTAAAGATATGAAGGTTGATGAATTTGATTATGAACTACCAGAAGAACTGATAGCACAAAAACCACTGCCCAGAAGAGATATGTCACAATTAATGGTTCTGGATGCAGAAAATAAAAACATTAAAGAAGATATTTTTAAAAATATTACTAATTATTTTGATCCAGGAGATCTGCTTATAATGAATGACAGCAGAGTTATTCCAGCAAGGCTTTATGGAGAAAAAATTCCAACTGGAACAGAGATTGAA
Organism: Bacillota bacterium; assembly: GCA_051747745.1. GTDB lineage: Bacteria > Bacillota > Halanaerobiia > Halanaerobiales > Halanaerobiaceae > QPJE01. The sequence goes on from JBNJGL010000010.1 coordinate 29,898, forward strand.
GTACTTCTTTTAAACGAGTTATCAGAAAAAGAGTGGGAAGTTCTTGTAAGACCGGGAAGAAGAGCAAAAAAAGGGGTAAAAATAGATTTTGGTGGTATTTTAAAAGCAGAAGTAGTAGAATATACTGATTTTGGAGGGAGAATTGTAAAGTTTGCCTGGGATAATGGTGAATTTGAAGAAATTATTGAAGAGCTGGGAGAAATGCCGCTTCCACCATATATTAAAAGCAAACTATCAAATCCAGAAAGATATCAGACGGTATACAGCCAGAAGAAAGGATCTGCAGCTGCTCCTACAGCGGGTTTGCATTTTACAGATGAATTACTGGATAGAATAAGATCAAAAGGAGTATATCTAGATTTTATTACATTACATGTAGGTCTTGGTACTTTTCGACCGGTAAGGGAAGAAAACATAGAAGACCACAATATGCATTCAGAATATGCAGAAATATCTTCTGAAACTGTAAATTTAATAAAAAAGGTAAAAGAATCAGGTAATAAGGTGATTTCAGTTGGAACAACAGTTACTAGAACTTTAGAATCTGCTGCCAGCAGCGGCAAATTAAAAGCATTTAAAGGATGGACAGATATTTTTATTTATCCAGGCTATGAATTTAAAGTTGTAGATGCTTTGATAACAAATTTTCATCTTCCCAAATCTACTTTATTGATGCTTGTCTCAGCATTTGCTGGAAAAGATTTTATCTTAAATGCTTATGATAAAGCGGTAGAGAATAAATACAGATTTTTTAGTTTGGGAGATGCAATGTTTATTAAAAATCAGGGAGGTAAGTAATTATTGTTTAATTTTAAATATATAAAAAAATCTGCTGATAGTGCTGCCAGAAGGGGAGTAATAACAACCAGTCATGGAGATATAGAAACTCCTATTTTTATGCCGGTTGGTACTCAGGCTACAGTAAAAGCTATGTCTCCACGTGAACTGAAGGAAATTGAATCTCAGATTATACTGGCAAACACCTATCATCTTTATTTGCGTCCTGGAGATAAATTGATAGATGAGGCTGGTGGTTTACACAAATTCATGAACTGGGACCGCCCGATATTAACTGACAGTGGTGGTTTTCAGGTTTTTAGCCTTTCTGATCTGCGGGAAATTAAAGAAGAAGGAGTTTACTTTAGTTCCCATTTAGATGGTTCAAAACACTTTATATCACCGGAGAAATCAATGCAGATTCAGAAAAATCTTGGTTCTGATATAGTTATGGCCTTTGATGAATGTCCGCCCTATCCAGCAGAAAAAAAGTATGTTGATCAATCACTGGATAGAACTGTTAGGTGGGCAGAAAGATGTAAAGAAGAAATGCAGGACAGCAGTCAGGCCCTGTTTGGTATTATTCAGGGTGGTATTTACAAAGACTTAAGACAAAAAAGTGTGGAGAAAACACTTGAGCTGGATTTTCCCGGCTATTCTCTGGGAGGATTAAGTGTTGGAGAGCCCAAAGATATCATGTATGATATACTTTCACACACTGTGCCGTTAATGCCTGATAGTAAACCGCGCTATTTGATGGGAGTAGGTACACCGGAAGATTTTATTGAAGGTGTTTATTATGGAATAGATATGTTTGACTGTGTTATGCCAACAAGAATTGCAAGACATGGACAGGTTTTCACATCAAAAGGAAGAGTTACTGTACGCAATGCAGCTTACAAAAAAGACTTTTCTCCACTTGATAGTAAATGCAGCTGTCATGTTTGTCAAAATTACAGCCGAGCATATATAAGACATCTTTTAAAAAGAAATGAAATACTTGGAGTAAGGTTGACTACATACCACAATCTTTATTTTATGTTAAATCTGGGTAAAAAAATAAGAGAAGCTATTGATAATGATAAATTTATAGAGTTTAGAGATGATTTTTACAGAGAGTATGATATTTAATATAATATTGTTAGAATTAAATTTAGATTTTAGCAGGAATATTATTTTAATTGTTGAATTAGTTATGAGAGAAAAAAATTAATTAGGAGGATAAAAATGGACTATTTATATGCGATATTACCGTGGGTGTTGATTTTTGGAATATTTTGGTTTTTCTTAATCAGACCCCAGCAAAAACAGAAAAAAGAACATCAGCAGATGCTGGATAATTTAAAATCCGGTGACAATGTTGTTACAATTGGTGGTATTCAGGGTAAAGTAATAAAGATAAAAGATAACAACATTAAAGTCAGAGTTTCTTCAAATGTTGATATTGATTTTGTTAAAAATGCTATTGCCAGAGTTAATAATAGCGAATCTACTACAGAAGAAGAATAAAAAAAGAAAATTATACTGGGGGAAAAGTTGTGAGTAATGCGATAAAAGAATTTTTGCAGTCACTTGTTATAGCTGGAATACTGGCTTTTTTTATAATTACATTTGTTGCCCAGTCATTTGTAGTTGATGGAAATTCCATGGTTAATACACTTCATGATGGAGAAAGATTATTTGTAAATAAATTTATTTACAGATTACACCCGCCAGAAAGAGGAGATATTATTGTTTTTTCTCCTCAGGGTGCTCCGGGTAAAAAATATATTAAAAGGGTAATTGGACTTCCAGGTGATACCGTCTATATAAAAGACGGTGTTACTTATGTTAATGGTGAACCTGTTGAAGAGTCATACCTGCCCGAAAAAATGGTCGGAGATTTTGGTCCATATCAAATTCCATCTGAAAGTGTATTTGTTCTGGGAGATAATCGCAACCACAGTGCTGATAGTAGATTTCCTGGTATTGTTGGTTTTGTTGATTATGATTCTATCTCAGGTAAGGCTTTCTGGGTTTACTGGCCTCTTAATTCTATGAGAGTAATTGATCATTACGATTATCAGTTATCTTCTTAAATCGGCCATTATTAATAATTTACTGTTAGGGGGAAACTTTTTTAATGAGATATAAGCAGAAGAGAAGAATAAAATTAATTATAATAGTTGCCATAATAGCATTTGCATATTTTCTTTATTCCTTTTATGGGATTAATCTGGGGCTTGATTTAAGAGGTGGAGCACATATTGTTTTACAGGCTCAGCCTACTGAGGAGAGACCCATTGATAATACTGTAATGGCAGGTATACAGAGTGTAATAGAAAGAAGAGTAAACCAGCTTGGACTGACCGAGCCGGTTATACAGCGTGAAGGGCAGGACAGAATAATAGTCGAACTGCCAGCTGTTGACAACCCAAATGAGGCGATCAACACCATTGGTCGTACTGCAATGCTGACTTTTAGGAATTCTGCCGGTGAAGTATTAATGACAGGTGAAGCTGTTAAAGATGCTAGAGCAGATTACGATCAGTACGGGCGTGCTGTTGTATCATTTAGTTTAACATCAGATGGAGCAGATAAATTTGCTCAAATTACAAAAGAATATATGGGTAGAAAAATAGGTATTTATCTTGATGATGAACAGCTGACTAATCCTGTTGTACAGGCTGTTATTCAGGAAAAAGGACAAATAACAGGATATGAAAATGTTGAAGCAGCGGAAAAAGATGCAATTTTGATTCGGGAAGGTGCACTTCCGGTACCTGTTAAAACCATAGAGACCAGAACTGTTGGACCAACACTGGGCGAAATATCCATACGAAAAAGTATTACCGCAGGACTTATAGGTTTACTGTTGGTAGGAATATATATGGTATTTTATTATAGATTTCCTGGAATTTTAGCAGCAGCAATTCTTGCAATTTATGGTTTATTACTTATGGGAACACTTGCCGGCCTTCAGGCTACACTTACTCTACCTGGTATAGCAGGTCTTATATTATCCATAGGTATGGCAGTAGATGCCAATATAATTATATTTGAAAGAATAAAAGATGAACTCAAAAGTGGCAAAACACTTAGAGCCTCTATCGATGCTGGATTTAAAAGAGCTTATACAACAATAATTGATGCAAATGTAACTACAATAATGACTGCCCTGATTCTGGCCTACTTTACAAGTGGAACTGTGAGAGGTTTTGCTGTAACATTAGGTATAGGTGTTTTAGTAAGCATGTTTACTGCTTTTTTCGTTTCAAGAAATATCATCGATTTATTTACAGGCAGTAAATTAATGCAGGAAAACAAGGCTTTCGGGGTCAGAAGGGGGTAATAATATTGGATATTTTAGGTAAAAGAAAAATCTGGTATAGTATTTCAGCTGCAGTTATTGCTGTTGGATTAATCTTTCTTTTGATCAATGGGTTAAATTTAGGTATTGATTTTCAAGGTGGTACACTGCTGGAATTTAAGTTTGATCATGCTGTTACTACAGAACAGGTCAGAAATATACTGGAAGAAATAGATATTGCTGCTGACAGTAAAATTCAGCAGACTGAGGAAACAGATATTCATGGAATAATGATAAGAGCACAGGAATTAGATTCTGAAGAAATCATGCAGGTTGAAGAAGCACTTCGCAGTGAAATACCGTCAACAGAAATGCTGAGAACAGAAATAGTTGGTCCTCTTATAGGTAAAGAGCTCAGGATAAATGCTTTTCTGGCAATGCTTGCTGCTTCGATTGGGATTGTTGCTTATATAAGTTTTAGATTTGAATTTAGATTTGCTGCAGTTTCAATAATTACATTGATGCATGATGTATTAATAACACTGGGTATTTTTGCTATTCTTGGTAAAGAGGTAAATACACCATTTGTGGCAGCACTGTTAACAATTGTCGGTTATTCCATTAATGACACAATAGTTATCTTTGACCGAATACGAGAGAACATGAAATTAATGCACAGGACACCATTTAAAGAACTTGCTAATAAAGCTGTGGTGGATACACTGCCGAGATCTATTAATACATCTTTAACAACATTAATAACTATACTTGCAATCTATTTCTTTGGAGGAGCTTCTATAAAAACATTTATGCTCGCTTTATTTATAGGAATGTTTGTCGGAACATATTCTTCTATTTTTGTAGCAAGTCCACTGCTTGTTACATGGCAAAAAAAGCTGCAGAAAAGATAAAAATAGTATTTAACCCCTTTATGACAGTTTTTGCATAAGGGGGTTTCTAACTTTAAAGAAGGCTGTGATCTTTTTATGAATATTAATATTCCAAGACATTACAGACATTTTCAGAGATACAGTGAAATTGCACAGATTTTGTTGAAAAATGGACTGGGATTTATAATATCACAATTAGATTTAGAAAAATATCTTCCCTTTCGCAAAAGAATTACCAAAGAAGAACGACCAAGTGGTAAAATGCTTGCAGTCAGAATTAGAGAGGTGCTGCAGGAGCTTGGTCCTGCGTATATAAAATTGGGCCAGCTTTTGAGTACACGTGCTGATGTTCTGCCTCCCATTTTTATTAAAGAACTGCAGAAGCTGCAGGATAAAGTTCCATCAGAACCATTTGAACTAATAGAAGAATTTTTGAAAGAAGAATTAGGAGATAAATTCAGTAATAAGGTTAAAGAAATTGAACAAGAACCTACTGCAGCAGCTTCAATTGCTCAAACACACCGCCTGATTTTAGAAGATGGCAGTAGAGCAATGATGAAGGTAAAAAGACCTAATATTGAAAAAAATATTTATATTGATATAGAAATAATGGAAAATCTGGCTAAAATAGCTCAAGAAAGAGATCTTTTTACTGGTTTTATAAGACCTGCTGAAATTATTTCGGAATTTAAAAGAGCTATGCGCGATGAACTGAATTTTAAAAGTGAAATGGCTAATATAATCAGATTTACCAGTGATTTTAAAGATAATCCTAATATTAAAGCACCAGGAGTTTACTCAGAATTGTCTACTGCAAATGTACTTGTTATGGAAGAAATTATAGGAGAAAAATTGAGCAGTATTGGTCCTGAACATCCAAATAATAAGTTTTTGGCAGTGCTGGGTGCAAAAGCACTTATGAGGCAGGTTTTAATTAATGGTTTTTTCCATGCAGACCCTCATCCTGGCAATATTTTTGTTGTTGACAAAGAGGTGCTGGCTTATGTTGATTTTGGAATGGTGGGTAGAATTACAAATGAAGACAAAGATCTGCTTTCACTACTTTTTTATGCTTTAATAAATAAAAAGATTAATGTTCTAACAGATATAATACTTTTGCTCGGTGAGGCTCCTGATGATTTAAACAGAAGGCGTTTTAAGCTTGATATGACAAAACTTCTGGACAGATATTATGGGAGTGACTTATCTGATATAGAATTTCAGATTGTTTTTGAAGATGTTCAGCAGTTTATATTTGAGCATAAGATTAGAATGCCGCAGGAATTTTTTCTTTTATTCCGCGCCATTGGTGTTAGTGAAGGGGTAGGATTAACTCTTGATCCTGACTTCAATGTTGTTGATGTTGGCAGAGAATTTATAGAAGAAATATTAAAGGATAGATTTAATCCAAAAAATATTAAAGAGCGGATTAATTCGGGGCTGTGGAGTTTTGGCAGAAAAAATCACGAAACAAAGATGCAGTTAAAAGAACTGCTGGAAAAACTTGTTCAGGATGATTTTACTATTAATTTTAAACACAGCAATTTAGAAAACTTCATATATAAGTTAGATGTTGTAACAAATCGTTTATCGGTTAGTCTAATTATTTCTGCATTAATTATAGGTTCAACTATGCTAATTCAGACAAATATGGATCCGAAGGTATTTAACATTCCACTGCTAGGTTTTATCGGTTATATTATGGCCGGACTGCTCGGCTTTTTGCTTGTCATTTCTATTCTTAAATCAGGGAAATACTAAGGAGGTGGCGGTATGCAGAGAAATTTAATTATTGCATTAGTTTTTGCGCTTTTAATAGCTATTTTTGCAATGCAGAATGCTGTATCTGTAACTTTATCTTTTTTTAATTACTCTTTTCAGACTTCACTTGTTGTTGTTGTACTTGGTTCTATGGCTGTTGGTGCCCTCATTATGGGATTATTTAGTTCTTTAAAACAGATTAAACTAAAGAGAGAAATCAGACAGCTGCAGAAAAAGTACAGTGAATTGGAAGCAAAGTTTTCTCATCTGCAGGAACAGAACAGTACTGATATGATAGACGAACATGAAATTTTAGAAACTAAAAAAGAAATTAGTGATAATAATATAAATTGATTGGTGATTATATATGCATAAGTTCTGGGAATTAAACTGCTGCAGCACAAAAAATTCAGAGAATATTATTGATAATATTCTAGAAATGAGAAATTTAAAGACAGCAGAAGAAAAACAAATATTTTTAGAATCAGATCTTAAATATTTATCTGATCCATTTGATTTTAAAGGTATGCAGAAAGCTGTAAAAAGATTAAAAAAAGCTGCAGAAAACAAAGAAAAAATTATGATATATGGAGATTATGATGTTGATGGAATAACATCAACAGCTATATTTTACCTGTATTTTAAAAAAAGATTTGGTTTGGAAGTAAAATATTATTTGCCGGATAGGAAAAAAGAAGGTTATGGACTTAATAAAGATGCGATAGAAAAAATAGCAGAACAGAATATAGACCTGCTAATCAGTGTTGACTGTGGAATTAATGCAGTGGAAGAAGTGAATTTTGCTAAAAATTTGGGTATGGATGTTATTATAACTGATCATCATACACCAGAAAAAGACAATACTGCAGCAGTGGCGGTAATCAATCCTCATTTTCTTCAAAAAGATCATTTTGCTGCAGATCTGGCCGGTGTGGGTGTTGTCTATAAGATATGTGAAGCATTAGAAATTGATAATGGATATAATTTTGAAGAAATTTTATACAAATTATTACCTCTTGCAGCTCTGGGAACAGTTGCTGATATAGCAAAACTGACTAATGAAAATAGAATTTTAGTAAAACACGGCCTCAATAATATGAATTCGGATTATATACCTGGCTTAAATATACTTATAGAAAAACTAAAACTAAACCAAAATGAAATTTCAGCCGGACATATTTCTTATATAATAGCACCACCGTTAAATGCAGCCGGGAGAATAGACAGTGCAGAAAAAGCACTGGAACTTCTTATAACTGAAAATCAAAACAGGGCTGAAAAAATTGCTGAATTTTTGATAAAAATAAATAAAAAGAGACAGAAAAAAGAGGAAAAAATTTATCAGCAGGCTCTTCAAAAAATAGAAGAATCTTCTGATATTATTGAGGGTAGAGCTATTATTCTCGCCGACAAAAGATGGCATTCTGGAATAATAGGAATTGTTGCTTCAAAATTGGTGGAAAAATATCATCTTCCAGTAATTTTAATAGCTGTTGATAAAGATAATGGTACAGGTAAAGGTTCCTGTAGAAGTATATCTTCTTTAAATATGTTTAATATTTTGAGCAGCTGTAGAGATAATTTACTTACATTTGGCGGCCACCATGGTGCTGCCGGACTAACAATTGACATGGATAATTTTTTAGAATTCAAAAAGAATTTTTCTTCATTTTTAAAGGAAAACTTAAAAAAATCAGATTTTATTCCCAGATTAAAAGTAGATATGATGCTGAATTTAAATAATATATCCAAAAAATTTATCAGGAACCTGGATAAACTAAAACCTTTTGGAATAGCAAATCCCTCACCGAAATTTTTAATAAGAAATATAGAAGTTAACAATTGTTTTAGAATAGGTAGGGAAGAAAAACATTTAAAATTTAATATTAATAATAAATTATCTGCTGTTGCTTTTAATATGGGCCATATGGCAGAACAGATAAAATACAGCAAGATAGATGCTGTTTGCCAGCCTGAAATAAATTGCTGGCAGGGCCGGGAAAATCTGCAGTTGAAGTTAATTGATATTAAATTGTCAAATACCAGTTCTGATAAAGTGGTTGCTTTTGATTCAGAAAAAATTAAAATTTTTGACTACAGAGAAAATAATAATAAATTATTATTTTTGAAAGAATTATTAAATTTTTATCAAAATGATAATAATGCTGTATATATCAGCAGTCAGCGTTTAAAAAAGACTCTTTCAGAGGAATTTAAAAAAGTTTCTTTTTTTTCTAATCACACAGGGTGCAAAAAGAATATTAAAAGACTGATATTTTATTCTCTGCCGTTTTCTCTGGAACATTTGTCAGAAATTTTATATTCTATTAAAAACAGAGATGAAAAGCTTGAAGCTGTCTTTTTATTTTCTAAAAAGGATATTGCTTTAAATAAAAAATTGATTAATTCGAACTGTCCCGATAGAACTGCTGTATCTGAATGTTATATTTTTTTAAAAAAAGAACAGCATAATAATGAGGATTTAAATATTATAAAAAACAATTTTTTAAACAAAGATTCTTTGCAGATTAATACAGAAAATGTTTTTGAAGAAAGTATTGAAATTTTGAGTCAGATCGGTCTTATTGAAGTCAATAATGATGCTGTTTTTTTCAATGATCCCGAGGAAAACAAATTGGACTTATCAAATTCAATACGGTATAATAAATTATCAAGGCAAATGGAAAAATTTGATGATTTTGTTTCTGCTGCCTATGGGGAAAATCTTTTTGATTTAATTGATTTAATAAAGAATTTTGAGGAGGAAAATGATGAATCTTAAAGAAAAAATAAGAAACATACCGGACTTTCCAGAAAAGGGGATTTTGTTTAAAGATATTACCCCACTGCTTAAGGACAGGGATGCACTTAAAGAAGCCATTGTAAAAATGGCTGATATGTTTGCTGATAAAGAATTTGATTATATAGTAGGTATTGAAGCAAGAGGATTTATTGTCGGCACACCTCTGGCTATAGAAATGAAAAAAGGTTTTATACCCATACGAAAGCCTGGCAAACTACCATATGATACTTTAAGTATTTCATATGAACTTGAGTATGGAAAAAACGAATTAGAAATACACAAAGATGCAGTTCAAAAAGGAGATAAAATTCTTTTAATAGATGATTTACTTGCAACTGGTGGAACAACTAAAGCTGCAGCTGATTTAATAGAAAATCTAGGTGGAGAAATAGTTGGCTGTGGATTTTTGTTAGAATTGGATAAATTAGATGGACGAAAAATATTAGAAGGTTATGAAATAAGATCATTATTAATTGATTAATTGATTTATGCAGAAAAAAGGGGCAATTTGAATGGAATTGGATGATCTTTTAAATAAAATAAAAAATTATATGGATAATCCTGATATTGATTTTATCAGAAAAGCATATAAATATGCGGAAGATGCTCATAAAGGACAGTACAGAGTTTCTGGAGAGCCTTTTGTTGATCATCCTCTTGGTGTGGCTATAATTCTCGCTGATCTTGAACTGGATGTTGTTTCTATTGTAGCTTCTATGCTTCACGATGTTGTTGAAGATACTGAAGTAAGTAGTGATGATATTGCAGAGGAATTTGGAGATGAAGTTGCACATCTTGTTGAAGGTGTTACCAAACTTACAAGAATGGAATTTAAAACAAAGGAAGATCAGCAGGCGGAAAGTTTAAGGAAAATGTTTGTTGCAATGGCTGAAGATATTCGTGTTGTATTAATAAAATTAGCTGATAGACTTCACAATATGAGGACTTTAAATTATTTAAAAAAAGAAAAAAGGATAGAAAAATCTCAGGAAACATTAGAAATTTATGCACCTTTGGCACACAGGCTTGGTATGTCTAGAATAAAATGGGAACTTGAAGATCTTGCTTTTAGATATATTCATCCTGATATGTATTATGAATTATCTCATAAAGTACAGGCAAACCGGAAACAGAGAGAAAAAGATATTCAGCAGGCAATAGATACTTTAAAAAATACATTAAAAAATCAAAATGTAGATGCAGAAATATATGGCCGCCCCAAGCATTTATACAGTATCTACAATAAAATGCAGCGCAAAGAGGTAGAATTTGATGAGATTTATGATTTAACTGCTGTAAGAGTGCTTGTAGAAAATGTTAGAGAATGTTATGAGGTATTAGGTGTAATTCATGAAATATGGAAACCGATACCCGGCAGATTTAAAGATTATATAGCCATGCCTAAATCAAATATGTATCAATCACTTCATACAACAGTAATAGGTCCAAATGGAGATCCACTTGAAGTTCAGATAAGAACTTATGAAATGCATAAAACTGCTGAATATGGTATTGCTGCTCACTGGCGCTATAAAGAAGGAAAAGTTGGGGATGAGAAATTCGAGGAAAAATTATCCTGGCTCAGAAGACTTTTAGAATGGCAGAAAGAACTGCAGGAACCACAGGAATTTATGGAAACATTGAAGATAGATTTATTTGAAGATGAAGTATTTGTATTTACTCCTCAGGGAGATGTGGTATCTCTTCCTAAAGGAGGTTCACCTGTAGACTTTGCCTATCATATTCACACAGAAGTAGGACATAAATGTGTGGGGGCTAAAGTTAATGGTAAAATAGTTCCTCTTGAGTATAAGCTCAATAATGGTGATATTGTTGAAATCTTAACTTCCAAAAAGAGCAATGGCCCGAGCAGAGACTGGCTCAATTTTGTACAGACTTCAAAGGCTAGAAGTAAAATAAAACAGTGGTTTAAAAAACAGCGCAGAGATGAAGTTATAGAAAAGGGAAGAGATTCTTTTGAAAAGGAATTAAAGAAACACAATATTAACCTAAAGGAAAAAGAAAAAGAAAAAGAATTAAAGCGTATTGCCAAAAATATGGGGCGAAAAGAGGTTGATGATTTATTTGAAGAAATAGGTTACAGCAACTTAAGTCCTAAACAGATTGTATCAAAATTAGATGATTATGAACCAGATGAAGAAATAGAAAAAAAACTTACTCCAAAAACTAAAAGTAAATCATCTGTTGATAAAGGTGTTTCTGTGCGCGGTATGGAAAACATGCTTGTTAGAATGGCTAAATGCTGTAATCCTGTTCCTGGTGATGACATCATCGGTTATATTACCAGAGGGAGAGGTGTTTCAGTTCACCGCACTGACTGCCGCAATCTGCAGAGGCTCAAAAAGAGTGAGCCGGAGAGAATTATTGAAGTTGACTGGGATCGAGGTAGAACAGAATCCTATCAGGTTGATTTGAGAATTGATGCTGTAAATAAAAATGCTTTATTAAATGATATAACTCTGCTTATAAAAGAAGAAAAATTAAATTTACTGTCAGTTATGGCGAGAACTAGTAAAAATAATCGAGCTGTTGTCAATTTATCTCTGGAGTTAAGTAGTGTTGAGCATATGCATGATATAATGAAAAAAATAGAATCAATTTCTGGTGTGCTTAATGTTAATCGATCTAAACCAAGATAATGGGAGTGATTAAAAATTGCGAGCTGTAGTACAGAGAGTTAAATTTGCTTCTGTAGAGGTAGATGAAGAAATCACCGGGGAAATTGGCCCCGGTTTGTTAATATTTTTAGGTGTGGGTAATAATGATAAGCAGTCTGATGCTGATTATCTGGTCAATAAAATAGTAAATTTAAGAATCTTTGAGGATCAGGATGGCCAGATGAACTTATCTGCAGCAGATCTTGATAAAGACATTCTAGTTGTATCACAATTCACTTTATTTGGAGACTGCCGAAAAGGAAGAAGGCCCAGTTTTTTTGATGCTGCCCCACCTGAAGCTGCTGAAAAATTATATGATTATTTTGTGAATAAAATTGAGAATGATACAGAATTAACAGTAGAAACTGGAGAATTCCAGGCAATGATGGATGTAGATTTAGTTAATGATGGCCCAGTTACACTTTTAGTTGACAGCAAAAAAAATTTTTAAACAGGTGAATTATAAATGAATATAAAACCAATGTCTTTAGGAAATATGTTTACAAAAGCTTATATTATTTCTGATTCTTATAATAATGCATATATAATTGATCCAGGGGATGAAGGTGAAAAAATAATATCTTTTTTAGAAAAAGAAAATTTAAATCTAAAATATATTATTAATACTCATGGGCATTTTGATCATATTGGTGCCAATGGATTTTTAAAACAAAAAACTTCAGCTGAGATAATAATTCATAAAAAAGACAGCAAACTGCTTACAGATCCCTCTCAAAATTTATCCAGTTATTTTTATAGTTATAAAAAAATAACAAGTCCACCTGCTGATAAAATTATAGCAGATGGAGATATATTGGAACTTGGTGAATATAAATTTGAGGTTATTCATACTCCTGGGCATACAGCAGGTGGGGTATCACTGTACTGTGCTGAAGAAAATATTTTATTTAGTGGAGATACTATATTTAGTAATGGGATTGGACGTACTGATCTTCCAGGTGCAGATCAAGAATCGCTAATTTCTTCAATAGAAAATAGGCTGCTAAATCTGCCGCATGAAACAGCAGTATATCCAGGTCATGGAAATTCTATTAAATTAAAAAGATTTAAGAAAAATATATGGCCTTCAATCTACAGCAGTTTGACATAGAATTACTAATAAGTTAAAATTAAAAAGAATTATATTAACTAATGATAGGGAGGAGAGTGTAGAGTTTGTTTGATACTTTACGCGAAAATAGTAGAATAATAGTTTATTTTGTTGTAGTTGCATTTGTAATCACTGGTGGATTTATGGGATATGGTGCTTATTTGAGTAATAATAATGCTGGTTCAGGTTCAACTGGCAATCCAGGTGTTATAGCAGAGGTTAATGATACAGAGATTACCCAGCAGGAATTTATGGGGATGCTGCAGAGACAGGCTCCTCAGCAAAATTTAAGTAATGCTCAGATAATTTCATTTAGATATAATGTTTTAAACTCTCTAATTGAAAGAGAATTAATTATGCAAAAAGCAGAAGAACTGGATATATCTCCAGTAGTTGATGATAAAGAAGTTGAAGAAGTATATAATGAAATAGTAACTCAAAATGTAGAAACAGAAGAAGAATTAACTGAAGAAGAATTGAATAAAGAATTTGAAAAAAAATTAGAAGAACAGAATTATTCTGTCGCTCAATTAAAAGATGATATTAGATTTAATCTGCAGACAAACAAAAAGATACAGCAGACAATAGATCAAAGTTACAGTAATGTTTCAGTTTCTGAAGATGAAATAAAAGAAATTTATAGTGAAAGATATCCAGAAACAGATACTGATGTAGAAACAGATACTGATACAGGAAGCAAAGAAAAGGTGGTGGATAGTTCTGATGCTGTAGAGTCAGAAGCTTCTGAAGAAGATGAAAGGCCTGAATATGAAGATGTCAAAGATGATCTTGAAGAAGAATTATTAAACCAGAAACAGGATGCTGCATTTGACAGCTGGCTGGAAGATATGAAAGCAGAAGCAGATATAATTATTCATGATCGTGTTTTAAATGCCTATCAGGATCTAAATAATGGTAATTATGATGCTGCTGTAGAAAAATTCAGCTCTCTGGTAGAAGAAAACCCTGATCCGGTATTTTACCAGTATTTAGCCACATCGTATAATGAAGCTGGCAGCACAGAAAAGGCAGAAGAAACCTACAGTACTGCCGTTGAGGAATATCCAGAAAACTTTGATTTGAGAATGAATCTAGCTAATTTTTACAGCCAGCAGGAGAAAAATGAGGCTGCAGTTGAACAGCTAAAAAAAGCTTCTGAATTAGCAGGTAATGATTTTATGGCTCATTATCAGCTCTTCATGCAGTTTAATAGTATGGGGGCAGAAGAAGAAGCAAAAAAAGAAATGAAAATTATACAGGATTTAAATGAGCAGATGGAGCAGGACAACGAAGCTGTTGAAAATGAGAGTGATGTTCAGGATGATCAAATAAAAAAAGAAAATATGCTTGAAGATAAGACTCAGAATGATCCTGCAGTTTCTTTAGAAAACAATGAGTCTGAATCAGATAATAATTAAATAAATTATAAAATTAGAATATAGATAATAGAGGTGATTTTTAATGCAGTTTAATGCACCACGGGGGACAAATGATATTTTGCCCCCTGCTTCTTTAAAATGGCAGTATATTGAAAAGGTGACAAGAGAATTATTTTCTAATTATAATTATGAAGAAATTAGAACACCTGTATTTGAATATACTGAACTATTTCAGCGAGGTATTGGTGAAGTTACAGATATAGTGGAAAAGGAAATGTATACATTTGAAGATAAAGGTGGAAGAAGTATAACTCTTCGGCCAGAAGGTACTGCTTCGGTAATTCGTTCTTTTTTAGAAAATAAAATTTATGGTCAGGCACAGCCAACAAAATATTACTATATTGGGCCAATGTTCAGATATGAACGCCCACAATCCGGACGATTTAGACAGTTTCATCAGTTGGGTGTGGAAGCGGTTGGATCTAATGATCCTGCCCTGGATGCTGAAATTATATCTTTAGGAATGAGATTTTTATCAAAGTTTGGCCTGGATGATTTATCACTGCATCTTAATAGTGTTGGGTGTAAATCCTGCCGTCCTAAATATGTGGAAATTTTGAAAGATTATCTGATAAAAAATAGAGAACTTCTTTGTGATGACTGTAAAACGCGAATAGAAAGAAATCCACTGCGGGTACTTGACTGCAAAAATGAAAGCTGTCAGACTGTTATAGATGATGCACCGAAAATAGTCGATCATCTTTGCGAGGAATGTGATGAACATTTTACTGGAGTGCAGGAATATCTCGATATTTTAAATATTGATTATAATATTAATCCTAAACTTGTAAGAGGGCTTGATTATTATACAAATACTGCCTTTGAAATTAAAGACAGCAGCCTGGGAGCTCAGGATACAGTTTTTGGTGGTGGTAGATATAACGGACTTGCTGAAGAGATTGGCGGTAAAGACATACCTGGTATTGGATTTGCTCTTGGAATTGAAAGACTGCTTCTTTCTATTGAGGCACAAAATATAGAACTTCCAGTAGAAAAAGGTATTGATCTGTACATAACTGTTATTGGTGAAAATGCAAAAAAAGAAGCTTTTAAACTTAATGATATTTTGAGAAATACAGGTTTTAAAACTGATATTGATTATCTGGATAGAAGTGTCCGCAGTCAGATGAAATCAGCAGATAGAATGAATGCAGATTATACAATTATTATTGGTGAAGATGAACTTGAAAGTGATTCTGCAACAATTAGAAATATGAAAACAGGTAATGAAAGATCAATTAAATTAAGCAGCCTAATCGAAGAAATGAAGCAGCTAGTATATGGGGAGGAAAAGTAGTATGAGTGACACAATAAAAGGATTCAAAAGAACACACAGCTGTGGAGAAATCAGCAGTAAAAACATTGGAGATAAAGTCATTATAATGGGCTGGGTTCAGAAAAGAAGAGATCATGGAGGTGTTATTTTTACCGATATTAGAGATCGTTCGGGTATTGTACAGGTTGTCTTTAATCCTGGCCTTGATGATGATTCTTTTATCAAAGCAGATAAGCTGAGGTCAGAATATGTTGTTGCCTTAAAAGGTGAAGTAGAAAAAAGACCTGATGGTAATATAAACCCTGATCTTTCAACAGGTGAAATAGAGATTAAGTGTGAAGAACTGAGAATACTGGATGAAGCTCAAACACCTCCAATTCAGATTGAAGATCATCTGGAGGTAGGCGAAGATTTGAGATTAAAATACAGATATCTTGATCTCCGCAGACCAAAAATGAAAAATATAATGGAACTTAGACATAAAATAATGAAATCAACCAGAGATTTTTTGGATGAAAATGGATTCTGGGAAATTGAAACACCTATTTTAACTAAAAGTACACCAGAAGGAGCAAGAGATTATCTTGTCCCCAGCAGAGTAAATAAAGGACACTTTTTTGCACTTCCACAGTCTCCTCAGATTTTTAAGCAGCTGCTGATGGTATCTGGAATTGAAAAATATTTTCAGATTGCAAGATGTTTTAGAGATGAGGATCTGCGGGCAAATAGACAGCCAGAATTTACACAGATAGATCTGGAAATGTCTTTTGTTACTAAAGAAGATGTTTTTGAAATTACTGAAGGATTAATGCAGAGGATCTTTTCGGAAGCTGATATAGAACTGCCAGAGGAAATTAGAGTTTTATCCTATCAGGAAGCTGTGGATAGATTTGGTTCTGATAAGCCCGATCTGAGATTTGCTATGGAACTAAAAGATATATCTGATATTGTATCTGATAGTGAATTTAAAATATTCAGTGGAACAGTAAAAAAAGGTGGACAGGTTAAAGGAATCAATTTTAAAGGTGGTGCAGATTCAGCAAGAAGTGTCATTGATGGTTTTGAGGAATATGTAAAGTTGTTTAATGCAAAAGGCCTTGCCTGGATTGCTCTTAGAGAAGGAGAAATAAAATCACCTATTGCAAAATTCCTCTGCCAGGAAGAAATTGAGGCTGTTATAAAGCGGATGGAAGCTACAACAGGAGACCTTTTACTTTTTGTTGCTGATGAAAAAGATATAGTAGCTTCTGCTCTGGGAAATTTAAGATTAAAAATTGCTCGAGACAATGATCTTATTCCTGAAGAAGTTTATGAATTTGCCTGGATAGTAGATTTTCCTCTTTTTGAATATGATAAAGAAAGAAAACGCTATGTAGCAAAACACCATCCATTTACCGCTCCTATTGAAGAAGATATCGAAAAACTTGAAGAAGATCCTTCTTTAGTACGTGCTGATGCATATGATTTAGTATTAAATGGAGAAGAACTTGGTGGTGGAAGTATAAGAATAAATAATCGTTCTCTTCAGGAAAAAGTTTTTACAATCCTATCTATGGACCGAGAAGAACAGGAAGAAAAATTTGGTTTTCTGCTTAAAGCTTTTGAATATGGTACTCCACCACATGGGGGGATTGCTTTTGGTATGGATCGTTTAATGATGATTACTGCCAGAACAGATTCTATTCGAGATGTAATAGCTTTTCCCAAAACACAGCGTGCTACTTCTCCTTTAACAGATGCACCATCTAAAGTGGCTGCAGATCAATTAGAAGAACTTGGTATCTCTATAAAGCTGTAAACTTCAGAATGCTCTTCATGAGAAGGCTTGCAGGCAGTTATAATTTGTGTTAATATATTATTAAAGTAAATATATTCATCTGCTGTGTGCGTACTGATCAAAAGAAATTTTGACCAACATCAAACACACAGGGAGCCTGGTCTCTACCTGCGGCGTATAAGCCTTCTTAGTTGAGAGGACATATAAACCAGGTAGGAGGGCACCCACTTGGCAGACAGGGATCAAAATTAAATGATCATACGGCACAGCGGATGACTTTTGCTAACCTATTTAGGTTAGCTTTTTATTTTTGCAGAATTCTTATTTTTTTGGTATGATTTATAGGTGAGGTGATATTTATGAAGGAAAAAGAAAAGATGCGAACTGAATATCTTAATCAGAGGTCAAAAATACCACTTGAAAAAATAACTAAATGGAGTGAAAAAATCACTAATAAATTTTTTAAATTAGAAGAAGTCAAAAAAGCAAAATCAATAATGTCATATGTTTCTTTCAGAAAAGAAGTTCAGACATATAATTTAATGGAGAGATTACTTGATGAAGGATATATCTTATATGTTCCTTATACAATAAAAGAAAAAACAACTCTTGGTATTGCTGAAATTTCTGATTTAGAAAAAGATTTAAAACCTGGTGTTTTTGGGGTTAGAGAACCGCTTACATCTTTAAGAACAGAAATTGTGCCTGATGACCTGGATATTATTATTGTTCCAGGTGCGGTATTTACAAAAGAAGGTTATAGAATTGGTTATGGTGGAGGATTTTACGATGGATTTTTAGGCAAAAATGGGGATGATAAACTAAAAATAGCTTTTACATATGATCAATTTATAATAGATGAAATTCCAGTTGAAGATCATGATATACCAGTTGATATGATTATTACTGAAAAGGAAGTAATAGACTGCAGAAATGAGGTGTAGTTGTTGAATCTTTTTGAAAATGCCAGAGATGACAAAAAAAATCGTCCTCTTGCATTTAGAATGCGTCCACAAAGCCTGGATGAATTTTTTGGTCAGGAAGATATAGTTGGAGAAAATAAACTTCTCAGGAGAGCCATTCAGGCTGACAGGCTGCAGTCACTTATTTTTTATGGACCTCCTGGTAGTGGGAAAACCAGTCTTGCACAAATTATTGCTTTAGAAACTGAAGCTAATTTTATAAAATTAAATGCAGTTACATCTGGAGTAAAAGATATTAGAGAAGTTATAAAAAAGGCCAAATCAGATAAAGATATTTATAATACAAAAACAATATTATTTATAGATGAAATTCATCGTTTTAATAAATCACAGCAGGATGCTCTGCTTCCTTCAGTTGAAAATGGGACTGTTATTATGATAGGAGCAACCACAGAAAACCCTTATTTTGAAGTTAATTCTCCCCTGCTGTCGCGTTCTAGAATATTTAGATTGAATGAATTAAGTACTGAAGATATTTTTTCTATTCTTAAAAATGCACTTCAAAATAAAGAAAGAGGTCTAGGTGAACTAGATATTGAAATTTCAAATAAAGATTTAAGATTTATTGCTGAATTGGCTGATGGTGATGCAAGGGTTGCTTTAAATACTCTGGAATTAGCTGTTTTGACCACACCTCAAAATGAAAGTGGGACTATAGAGATAGATAAAGATATTATTGAAGATTCTATGCAGAAAAAAATTCTTAATTATGATAAAAAAGGTGACAATCATTATGATATTGTTTCTGCTTTTATAAAAAGTATGAGAGGATCTGATCCTGATGCTGCCGTTTACTGGCTGGCAAGAATGATAGTTAGTGGGGAGGACCCCAGGTTTATTGCCAGACGAGTTGTTATACATGCTGCCGAAGATGTGGGACTGGCTGATCCTACTGCTTTAATACTTGCGGAATCTGCAGCCAGAGCTGTAGAACAAATTGGTTTCCCGGAGGCCAGAATTCCTCTTGCAGAAGCGGTTATATATATTGCGACTGCTCCTAAAAGTAATTCAGTCATTAAAGCAATTGATAGTGCAGTAAATTATGTAGAAAATAATCAGCAGGGAAAAGTACCACCTCATCTTCGCGATAGTCATTACAGTGGTGCAGAAGATTTGGGACATGGTCTAAATTACAAATACCCTCATGATTATCCTGATAATTATGTAAAACAGGAATATCTACCAGAAGAAATATCTGATAAAGAATTTTATGCTCCTGGTTCTTTAGGGCGCGAAAAAAAACTTGCAGAATTTCTTAAATATATTCATGATAAATATGATAAAGGTGAAGGATAAAATGACTGATGAAAAATTAAAACCCGCCAAAAATGTAGAAATAAGGCATAAGGTTAAGGATAGTAAGTTTTTTGCCAGTATTTTTTCCATTACTAATCGGGATGAAGCTGAAGAAAAGATAAGAAAAATAAAAGATAAATATGCAGATGCAACACATAATGTTTCAGCATTTAGAGTTGAAACAGAAACAGGAATTATAGAATATTTTGATGATGATGGAGAACCAGCAGGTTCATCCGGCCCTCCTGTTCTGGATGCGATAAAGGGAGAAGGTTTAATCAATACAGTTATTGTTGTCACTCGTTATTTTGGTGGTACCAAACTGGGTATTGGTGGTTTAATAAGAGCTTATGGTAATTCTGCAAGGTTGGCAATTAAAGAAGCAGGTATTGAAAAATTAAATAAATTTTTTCTTATTACTGTTGAAGGCAACTTTAATCAAATAGGTAATATTTTGGGACAGCTGGAAGCTCATAAAGCTGAAATATTAAACACTGTATATGATGAGAAAGGTGGAAAAGCAGAGGCGGTAATTTCATCTGAAGATTATAATAGATTAAAAAGAGATATAAAAGAAAAAACAGGTAATAAATTTACAATAAATTTAGAAAAAACACTATTTTGTTAAGATTTAAATAATAAAAACTTCAATATTTTTATGAGTTCTTTTTTACAGCACAATTTCAAAAAAAGGGGGGGCATATAAGCCCTCTAAAGTTGACAGAAACGATATTCTATGTTAAAATTACTATGAAAGTTGATAGACTAACTCAAGTTTATAGAGGTGAGAAAATGAGAGTATCAACAAAAGGAAGATATGGTCTCAGGGCAATGGTTGATTTAGCTGAACATGAAGAAGGTAAGGCTATTCCAATAAGAGAAATATCGGAAAGACAAAAAATATCAGAACAGTATCTGGAGCAATTATTTGCAACTTTAAGAAAAGCAGGATTAGTTAAAAGTGTTCGCGGAGCTCATGGGGGCTATATGTTAAACCATGAACCTGAAGATATATCAGTTGGAGATATATTAACAACACTTGAGGGTCCTATAGCACCTGTTGACTGTGTTGTTGACAAAGAAGATTTTTGTAATTATATTGATAAATGTGTTATTCATGGACTTTGGGAAGAATTGGCTGAAAGTATTAAAGATGTCGTTGATAATATGACACTTGCAGATTTAAGAGATAAAGCTATTGAAGAGAATTCTAATCGGAGTGATGTTTAATGAAAAGCAAATATTTTGATCATGCTGCTACTACACCAGTTAGAAATGAAGTAATTGAGGAAATGGTTCCTTTTTTTAATGAAATATATGGTAATGCTTCAAGTGTTCATCTGCCCGGTCAAAAAGCTGCAGGAGCAGTTGATGATGCAAGACAAAAAATAGCTGATCTTATTGGTGCAGATAGATCTGAAGAAATAATTTTCACTTCAGGAGGAACTGAAGCAGATAATCTGGCTATTAAAGGTGCAGCTATGGCGTTGAAAGATAAAGGGAATCATATAATTACATCTACAATTGAACATCATGCCGTTCTTCATACGTGTGAATATTTGGAAAAACACTTAGGTTTTGATGTGACTTATCTTGAAGTTGATGAAAATGGTTTTGTTGACCCCGAAAAATTAAGAAAATCTATTAGAGATGATACTATTTTAATTTCTATAATGATGGCCAATAATGAAATTGGAACTATTGAGCCTGTGGAAGAAATTGCAGAAATTGCAGAAGAATATGATATCTTATTTCACACTGATGCTGTTCAGGCTGCAGGACAAATACCTGTCGATGTGGTGAAACAGAATATAGATATGCTATCACTATCTGCTCATAAATTTAATGGACCCAAAGGTGTGGGAGCACTTTATGTAAAAAAGGGGATTAAACTTGTTCCTCAAAGTTCTGGTGGTGCACAGGAAAGAAAAAGAAGAGCTGGAACCGAAAATGTGCCCGGAATAGTTGGTATGGGAAAAGCTGCTGAAATTGCTAAGGCAGAAATTATGGATAAATTTGAAAAGTTATCATCTTTGAGAGATGAGCTGATAAACAGAATTTTTTTGGATATTGATGATGTTCTTTTAAATGGTCCGAGGGGAAAAGATCGCCTTCCTGGTAATGTTAATATTACATTTAAATATATTGAAGGTGAATCTATATTATTGAACCTTAATATGATGGATGTTGCTGCATCAACGGGCTCGGCATGTGCATCAGGATCACTTGATCCTTCACATGTTATTCTTGCTCTGGGCAGACCACATGAACTTGCACATGGTTCAATTAGATTTTCACTTGGTTATGGAAATGATCAGGAAGATATAGACTATTTAATGGAAGTATTACCGGGAATAATAAATAGATTACGAGAAATGTCACCTTTGTATGCAAAAAAGAAATAGGAGCTGATTAAAATGTATTCTGATAAAGTTATGGATCATTTTCAAAATCCAAGAAATGTTGGAGAAATAGATGATGCAAATGCGGTAGGAGAAGTTGGAAACCCTACCTGTGGAGATATTATTAAACTTTATTTAAAGATAGATGATAGTAATGAAACTATTGAGGATATAAGATTTAAAACTTTTGGATGTGGAGCTGCTGTTGCAACAAGCAGTATGGTAACAGAGCTTGTAAAAGGGAAAAAATTGGATGAAGCTTTAACTGTAAGTAGAGATACTGTAGCAGAAGCTCTGGATGGTCTTCCTCCTGCCAAAATGCACTGCTCAAACCTGGCAACAGATGCATTAAAAGATGCAATTGAGGAGTATAAAAAGAATAAAAAGGGTGTTTAGATGAAAAGAGTTATGATTGCAATGAGTGGAGGAGTGGACAGCTCTGTGGCAGCTGCTCTTCTAAAAGAAGAAGGATACGAAGTTATCGGTGGAACAATGCATATTTTTCCTGATTATGAAGAAGCTACTGACAGGGAAGATCACTGCTGTTCCTATTCAGCTGTACAGGATGCAAAAAGAGTTGCACATAAGCTTGATATTCCTCATTTTGTTTTTAATTTAAAAGATGAATTTCAGGATAAGATTATAGATTATTTTGTAGATGAATATAGTCGGGCTAGAACTCCTAATCCATGTGTAATGTGTAATAAGGAAATTAAATTTTCTGCACTGTTGAAAAAGGCCCAGGAAATTAAATGTGATTATATAGCTACCGGACATTATGCCCGAGTGGATGAAAAAAATGGAAGATATAGCCTCAAAAAAGGAATCGATGAAGAAAAAGATCAGAGCTATATGCTCTATGTTTTAAATCAGGAACAGCTGAGTAAAACTTTATTTCCATTAGGAAATTTTACAAAAGAAAGAATAAGAGAAAAGGCTAAAAAGCTGGGTTTTACTGTGCATAATAAACCTGATAGTCAGGAGATATGTTTTGTGCCTGATGATGATTATGTCAGATTTTTGGATACAAATTATCCTGACATTTCTGAACCAGGACCTATATTAGATAGAAATGGCAATAAGGTAGGAGAACATTCTGGTCTGTCCCATTACACAATAGGGCAGAGAAGAGGTCTTGGAGTTGCCTTAGGCTATCCTGTATATGTCGTTGAACTTAATCATAAAAAAAATGCTGTTGTAGTTGGAAAAGATGAAGCGGTATTTAGTAAGGGTTTAATAGCTGATGATATTAATATGATTTCTATAGAAAAACTGGAAAACAGGATGTGTATCAGTGCAAAAATAAGATATAATAGTGGAGAAGTAAGAGCATCTATTGAACCTGAAAAAGATGGTAAAATTAAAGTTATATTTGAGGAAGAACAGAGGGCGATAACTCCAGGTCAATCTGTCGTTTTTTATGATGGTGATACCGTTATTGGTGGAGGTATAATAGAAGAAAGTTTTTAAAGACTTTCACTAAATTGTTTTTAGATTTAAAAAATAGATAAAATTAATTAAAAAATCGATCTTACTCTTGACAGATTATTAAATTGATGGTATTATATTTTACGTCTTCTGATAATTTTCTGTCAGGAGTTTTTATTTTC
>JBNJGL010000011.1:0-37690 GCA_051747745.1 Bacillota bacterium
AACTCCAGCACATATGTTAATTGCATATCAAACACCTTTTCATTAATAATTAATATCAATGATATTTTAAGCCAATGCAAAAAACTTTATTACTAAGTACATTATACCACTAAAAGAACAAACGTTCAACAAATATAAAGCTTTTCCATCTATAAATTAGCCGATTCATCCCCGCCCATTGACATAAGCGAGGCTTTCTCGGCTAAACTCGGTAAATTTTCTCTACCTTAAACTCTTTCCCTAGATCATCCATTATTGCTCTTACTTCATCTTCAGTACTCTCTGTCACCAGTATCCATATTTCATCTGGATTATCATGGTCAACTTTTACAGTTCCCAGTCCTTCATAGGACTTTATTATCATATCTATAAATACAATTTCTTCTTTAGGAACTCTGTATTTTATCTTTTTTGTATCAGTTTCCATCTCAGTTATGCTCCTTTTCTCTTCTCAGCAGAGAGCCTGTTTTGATTTCCCTGTCAGATGGTATTCTAACAAGTTCTTTGGGATGTGGAGCTGAATCAACTTCCAGACCTTCTGAATTAATTATATAATCGACCTTTAAACTGAGATCATATTCTCCTGGAGTTATAACTTCAAGTCTGTCACCACAGAATATTTTATTTCTAACCTCAACCAGTACTTCACCATCTTCCGGGAAATAATCTTTAACAACTCCCATAAAATCATAGGTTCTAAGATAAGAAGAACTTTCATATCTCTGTCCTTCTTCTCCAGGTTTCCCATAATAAAAGCCTGTAGTATAATCTCTGTGGCTTATCTTGCGCAGTTCTGCAAAAAGCTGAGGGTCATATTCATAATTTTCCGGATCTGCATAATAGCTGTCCAATACTTTTCGGTAGGTATTTACTACTCCTGCCAGGTAATGAATGCTCTTCATTCTGCCTTCAATCTTCAAACTTGAAATACCTGATTCAATTATTTCGGGAATTTCCTTTATCAGACAGAGATCTCTGGAGTTCATTATAAATGTGCCTTTTTCGTTTTCTTCAACCGGATAAAATTCTCCCGGTCTTTTTTCTTCAACCAGATGATATTTCCAGCGGCAGGAATGAGCACAGTCTCCTCTGTTGGCATCTCTACCTACAAAATAATTGCTCAAAAGACAGCGCCCGGAATAAGATATACACATCGCTCCATGTATAAATACTTCCAGATCTATCTCATTCCCTGCTTTTTCTGCTATTTCTCTCATTTCTTTTCCAGAAAGTTCCCGGGCCAGAATAATCCTGTCAGCTCCCAGCTCTTTCCAGAAAAGTACAGAACGCCAGTTAACATTGTTTGCCTGGGTGCTGATATGAATCGACATTTCCGGCATCCTGTCACGTACAAGCTTAAATACACCTGGATCTGAGATAATCAGTGCATCAAGATTCAGATCTTTAAGTTCTTCAATATATTCAGGAAGTTTTTCCATATCATCATTATGGGGAATCATATTTAGTGTTAAATATACTTTTTTACCTCTAGAATGGGCAAATTCAATACCTTCTTTTAGTTCTTCCAGTGTAAAATTATCTGCTCCAGCTCTGAGGCCGAAGTTAGCCCCACCACAGTAGACTGCATCTGCTCCAAAAAAGAAAGCAGTTTTAAGCTTTTCCAGACTACCTGCAGGGGCCAGCAGTTCAACTTTTTTCATCTTCTAATTTCCTCCTACTTAGAGCTATTCCATCACCTGCTGCAATTATCGTGGAATCCAGCTCCGGATGGTTCATAATTATTTTTAGGTATTTTTTCAAGTTTGTTACAATCGTTCTTATCTTATGTCTCACTTTATCATCTGACAGAACCTCTGATTTGTAAAGTACATTATCCGATATCAGCAGTCCACCAGGTTTCAGCAGATCAAATATATAATCAAAAAGGTAAAGGTACTGACCTTTAGCAGCATCAAGAAAAATAAAATCGAAGCTCTGGCGCAGATACTGGAGAATATCCAGTGCATCACCTATCTTGATGCTGACCTTATCATCAAAACCATATTTCTCCAGGAACTTTCTGGCCTCTGCTGCCCTCTGTTCATCAACTTCTATGGTGGTTATCCTGCTTGATGCAGGAGTATATTTAGCCATAATAAGAGCAGAAAAACCATAAGCAGTACCGATCTCAAGTATATTTTTAGGTTTTAAAAGCTGCAGCTGTATTTTCAAGAAATCAGCAGCATCTCGATCAATAATCGGAATATTGTCATTCCTGCAGAGTTTTTCCAGCTCCACAAATTCTGCTTCTACCATCTTTTTCTCCGAAAATAAGCTGTTGAGCTCCGTTTTTATCATCTTAACTCCTCTTTTATTAGTACCGGGTACATATTCCGCCTATAGTACCGGGTACATGTGATTTTTTTCATTTGTACCCGGTACTATATAAGCTTTTTGTACCCGGTACCGATTATCTGCCGATTATTCTTTTTGTTTCTGCAGATGTTCTTCATAAGTTTTTGTAAATACATGACTTCCATCTTCTCTGGCAAAATAGAAGAGAAAATCGCTTTCTGCAGGATCTGCAGCAGCTTTAACAGCCTCTTCCCCAGGACTGCTTATTGGTCCAGGAGGAAGTCCGCTGTATTTGTATGTATTGTAGGGTGATTCAATCTCCAGGTCACTATATAGTACCCTCTCTTTTCGTTCTGTAAAAGCATACTGCACAGATGCATCTATCTGCAGCAGCATATCTCTGTTAAGGCGGTTATATATAACAGAAGCTATCACCGGTTTTTCCTGATCCAATTTTGCCTCCTCTTCTATTAAAGAAGCAATGGTAAGCAGTTCATAATAATTAAACTGGCTGTCTGCAGCATGTTTTTTCAGCTTTGGCAGCCTGTCTCTAAAAAAAATCGTCAGAAGTTCATCTATTATCTGTTTTTCACTGTAGCTTTTAGGAAAATAATAAGTTTCTGGAATTATCAGCCCTTCCAGTGGATTAATAACAGCATCAGAATCATCAAGATACTCTATCCTGTCACTCAGGTCCAGATTAATTACCACACTTACAAATTTTCCATATTCATAAAGACCGTCGGAAGCAGAACTTATCCTGTCAATTATCTCAACAGCTGTTAAACCTTCAGGAATAGTCACTTTAAATCTTTCCTCACTGCCAGTAATTATTTTGGTAAGTATTTCCTGAGGAGTATCAGCAGTAGAAAAAGAATAATAGCCTGCTTTTAAATTTTGATCTTCCTGCTGCAGTCTGAGCAGTATATAAAAAGCAAGAGAAGACTTTATAATTCCCTCATCTTCAAGCTTTTCGCCAATAGCCATTCCGCTCATTCCCGGTTCAATCTCAACCATGAATTTCTCAGGATTAATTTTGTTAACCGGCTGAATAAGAGAATATGCTTTTACTGCAGCTGCTGTTATTAAGATTAATATAAGAAAAATTACGGCTGTTTTTTTCAAGATAAACTCCTTTTAAGGTTAATTGAAACACACTCACAGTTTGCACACTATAATTCTTACACAAGTTAAAACAATAAAACAAAATTCACCAGTTCTACATATCTTTCTTATTAAATTCCATCCTGTTAAATTTAATTTTATCTGCAGATTAATTTTAAGGCAAATCTTCAGTTATATTAATCATTTTCTTCTTCAAATTTTTTCCTTACCTTAGCAAATTCATCTTCATCAACAACAGGTTCTATAAATTCTTCTCCATCTTCATTAACTATTTTGATAGGCATAGCTTCTGTGTTTTCATCTGCATCAGATTCTATTACAATCAAATACTTAATACCATCTATAACAAAATCGCTTTCAATATAAAATCTGGATTCTCCCTCTTCATCCTTAAGAACCAGCTCTTTACTGTCCTTGTCAACCCAGAACTTAGCATCACTCATAATTAACATCTCCTTCAATAAATATTTTTGATGTGTCCACAAAAAGGGTATTTGCGGAACTTTAGGCCTTTTTCGTTAATCTACCTTAAACAGTGGTTGTACGAATTATTTAAATACGGAGTGCCTGTGGTGCAGCCTTAATGAGGCTGTCATCTATTAGAAAGTGAGTCGAGATAAGACTGCAGAATCAGTGCTGCTGCCATTTTATCTATTACTTTTTTTCTCTTCTGACGGCTCACATCAGCCTTAATAAGAACATTTTCCGCCTGACTTGTGGTAAGTCTTTCATCCCAGCTGATAATAGGCAGATCCAGATTGTTTTTTAAAAAATTAATAAAAGCCTCTGTAATCTCCACTCTTTTTCCACTTGATCCATCCATATTATAGGGCATTCCCACCACTATTTTTTCTACATTATATTTCACAATATATTTTTTTAACTCAAGAAGTACCTCCTGATGACCGTGCATATCTATTACAGTCAGCGGCTGAGCGGTCCAGCCCATCTCATCACTCAAAGCAGCACCTATTCTTCTGTTTCCATAATCAAGTCCTAATATCCGCAATATCTTTCCTCCAATAAACATAATTAATTAACTCAATATTATCTTCAATTACTTATTATATAATTATATCATTTTATAAGCAAGTAATCTGCTCTAAAGTAGTTTTATCATTTATTTATTTTTCCACATCACACAAAAATACGCCTACTTCAATTTTAGAAATAGGCGTATCATAATATATTTTATTAATCTCTATCGAGATATTTTCTCAGGAGTTCTTCAATAATCTCATCTCTGTCTATAGTTCTGATCATCATCCTTGCATCTTTATAGCTGGTTATATAAGCAGGATCACCAGAGAGTAGATAACCTACAATCTGATTGATAGGATTATACCCTTTTTCTTCAAGAGCCTTACAGACTTTTTTTAGCACAAATCCGGCTTCACTTAATTCTTCTTTTTTAATTTTAAAACGCATCGTTTTATCATTAATATCTTCTCGGGCCACCTTGATCACATCCTGTCTGTTTTTTAGTCTTATTAATATAATTCTCCAGGAAAGGGTCAAATCCTGTTTTTATTTCATATTTTTTACTAATTCCTCGGCAGCAGCCAGTGCTTCAGGCAGTTTTTCCGGGTTTTTACCACCTGCCTGAGCCATGTCAGGACGGCCACCTCCACCTCCACCGGCAATTTTTGCAATTTCTCCAATTAATTTGCCCGCATGGTAGCCTTTCTTTACCAGATCATCTGTTACAGAAGCAACAAAAATAACTTTGCTGTCAGCTCTACTTCCCAGCACAATTATTCCAGAATTCATCTTTTCTTTCAGCTGATCGGAAATATTTCTCAGCCCCTGACTGTCCATAGCCTCTATTTCCTCTGCCAGCAGTTTGACACCATCAGCATCCTTAACCCGGGAAATAAGGTCATCTTTTTTGGAGCTGGCCAGGCGTTTTTTGAGAGAATCTATTTCTTTTTCCATTTCTTTTTCTTTCTCCTGCAGCTGTCCAATTCTATTTAAAAGATTGGAGCGGTCTGTCTTCAGCTCAGCAGCTGCACTATCCAGCAGATTGAGCTGATTGTTGAAATAATCCAGAGCATAATCTCCGGTAACAGCTTCAATTCTCCTTACTCCTGCAGCAATACCACCTTCACTGGTGATCTTAAATGGACCGATATCACCGGTTCGACTGACATGAGTTCCTCCACATAATTCCATACTAAATTCACCCATCGAAACAACCCGCACTTCTTCTCCGTACTTTTCTCCAAACAGTGCTGTCGCTCCCATTTCTTTCGCTTCATCCAGTTCTTTAACTTCAGTTTCCACTGCATAGTTTTCCATCACAGCCTTATTTACCTCTGCCTCTATTTTTCTTAATTCCTCATCGGTAACAGCAGAAAAATGGGTAAAGTCAAAACGAAGTCTTTCCGGGGCCACAAGTGATCCTGACTGATTGACATGATCACCAAGCACATCTTTTAAAGCCTTATGGAGCAGGTGTGTAGCTGAGTGATTGCGTGCTGTAGCCATTCTCTCATCTTTATAAACAACAGCTTCCACTTCATCTCCAGTATTTACTTCACCTGAATTGATAAAGATTCTGTGTACAGTAAGGCCGGCCCGCTGATAGGTATCAATTACATCAGCTTCAAAATCTTTATTTTTTATTACACCTTTATCACCTATCTGCCCACCACTTTCAGCATAAAATGGTGTTTTATTGAGTATTAACTCACCTTCTTCACCTTCACTGATATTTTCCTGTATTTTACTGTCCTGAACAAGTCCTATTACTTCAGTTTTTTCGGAAAGAGATTTATAACCTGTAAATTCAACTTCGGTTATTTTATCCTTAAATTCAGTATATATTTTTTCCATCTCTCCACTGCTGAAAGAAGTTTCTTCACGCGCTTCTCTTGCTCTTCGGCGCTGTTCTTCCATTTTATCATTAAATTCATCTTCATCCAGTTTAAGTTCCTGTTCACTGAGCAGATCTTTTGTTATATCAAGGGGAAATCCATAGGTATCATACAGGCGGAAAGCATCAGCACCAGAAAGTGTATCTCTTCCTTCTTCTTTAAGCTCTGCCACCATATTTTCCAGAATATCAAGCCCCTGTTCAAGTGTCTGCAGAAAACTATTTTCCTCTGACTTAACAACATTTTTTATATGCTCTATTCTTGCCTCCACATTTGGAGAAATTCCTTTTACAACTTCTGCAGCTGTATCAACAAGTTCATATAAAAATGGTTCTTCAAATCCAAGTTTTCTTCCATAGCGGGAAGCCCTTCTGATAAGTCTTCTTATTACATAACCACGACCTTCATTAGAAGGTAGAGCTCCATCTGCTACTGCAACAGAAACCGAACGGCTGTGGTCAGCAATAACTCTGTAGGCGGTCATAACTTCTTCATTCTTTTTATATGGTATACCGGTTTTTTCAACTGCTGCATCAATAATAGGTTTTATAAGGTCAGTTTCAAAATTAGAATCGGTATCCTGCAGAATAGAAGCAACTCTTTCCAGACCCATTCCTGTATCTATATTTTTACTGGGCAGGTTGAGGTATTCTCCATCTTCTGTATAATTATACTGTGTAAATACCAGGTTCCAGATCTCAAGAAATCTGTCACCTTCACCACCAATTACATCTTCCTCAGAATTACCGTATTCTTCTCCTCTATCATAATGTATCTCAGAACAGGGTCCACATGGTCCTGTACCAATCTGCCAGAAATTATCTTTTTTGCCCATTCTGACTATTTTTTCTTTCGGAATACCTATTTGGTCATGCCAGATATCAAATGCTTCGTCATCATCTTTATAGATGGTAATCCAGAGTTTCTCTTCTTCCAGATTCAAAACTTCAGTTACAAATTCCCAGGCCCATTCTACAGCCTCTTCTTTAAAATAATCGCCAAAAGAAAAGTTGCCCAGCATCTCAAAAAATGTATGATGTCTGGCTGTTTTTCCAACATTTTCTATATCATTTGTACGGATACACTTCTGACTTGTAGCAATACGCGGATGAGGTGGTTCAAGGCTGCCGTCAAAATAGGGCTTAAACGGTGCCATTCCAGCGTTTATCCACAACAAGCTGGGATCATTTTGAGGAACAAGTGGTGCACTGTCCAGAATTAAGTGATCTTTACTTTCGAAAAAATCCAGATATGCTTTCCTTATTTCATCTCCACTTTTTATCATATATTACCTTCCTTTCTGCCTGTAATTGCAGTTAGTCAATTTAATTTGTAGTTATTTATCAATCATTTTATCAGTTTTATTTTACGGCCATATTACCAGTGTTATTTAACAGCTATTTGAGCAAAGCGGCGCTTTCCTATCTGAATAATCATACCATCTTTAACTTCAATATCCAGATTAATCTTTTCGTATTTCTGATCATCTATAGTTACAGCACCCTGTTTGATCATTCTCCTGGCCTCACTGTTGCTGTCTACAAGTCCGGTGGCTGCTACAAGCTTTACAATCCAGAGTTCTCCATCTTCCAGATCTGAGCTATCTATTTTTATTACCGGAATATCTTCGGGCAGATTACCTTTAGAAAAAACATTTTCGAACTCATCTGCTGCAGCATCTGCTGAATTTTTATCATGATATTCTTTTACAATAATATAGGCCAGCTCTTTTTTGAGCCCCATTGGATTAAAATCATCCTGATCTAATTTTTCCTTTATCTCTGTCAGCTTTTCTGGAGATACATCTGTTAACAGTTCAAAATAGCGCAAAATTAGGTCATCCGGTATAGACATGACCTTTCCATACATATCAGATGGTTTATCGTAAACACCGATATAATTGCCGAGACTTTTGCTCATTTTGTTTACTCCATCTAATCCTTCAAGTAGAGGCATCATAACAACAACCTGCGGTTTCTGGCCGTATTCTTTCTGAAGATTTCTGCCTACCAGAAGATTAAACCGCTGATCTGTACCTCCAAGTTCAACATCTGCATTAATTGCAACAGAATCATAACCCTGCATCAGTGGATAGAAAAATTCGTGAATTCCAATCGGCTTTTCTTCCTGATAGCGTTTGGAAAAATCATCTCTTTCTAACATCCGGGCCACCGTATACTTAGAAGAAAGTTCGAGCACATCAGCAAAATCAAGTTCACCCAGCCAGTCTCCATTAAAAACAAGTTTGGTCTTATCTCTATCCAGGACCTTAGAAAACTGCTCTTTGTATGTACGGGCATTTTCTATAACTTCTTCCCTTGTCAGCTGTTTTCTCGTCTCAGATTTACCACTTGGATCTCCAATCATGCCTGTAAAATCACCAATTATTAAATATACTTCATGTCCTAAATCCTGAAACTGTTTTAACTTTCTCAGCACAACTGTATGGCCGAGATGTATATCCGGAGCAGTCGGATCCAGCCCCAGTTTAACTTTAAGCGGTCTTCCTTCTTTTTCTGCTTCAATGAGTTTTTCTTTCAGTTCTTCTTCTGAAATGAGGTCACTCACACCCCTTTTTAATATTTCTACCTGCTTATTAATATCCATAAAGAACACCTGTCCAGCCTGACGGCTGACAGGCAGTTCACCTCCTGTATCCTTTGTCATATAATTATAACAGATAGTTTAACTCCTAACAAGGGCTACCATAAACAGCTGTTTTATGTTATAATAATTATTTGACAGGAGGCTTGATTAATGAAGAAACGAAAAAAAGGAATCTTACTTATAACTATTATACTTATTTTTGCTCTGGGAGCAGGTGCGTTCTTTGGTGCTGTAACCTGGATTATTAAAGATACTCCTGATATTTCAAATTATAAGGGGTCAAGTGAGGCCACCATGATATATGCCGCTGATGGTGACCTGCTGACAAAATTATTTAAAGAAAACAGAGTCTATGCCCCTCTAGAAAGAATTCCACAGCATTTAAAAGATGCAATTATATCGATTGAAGATACTAATTATTATGTCCATCATGGAATTGATTTCTGGGGTATAGGAAGGGCAATGATAACAAATATCAAGGAGGGAAGGCTGGCCCAGGGAGCAAGCACAATAACCCAGCAGCTGGCCAGAAATGCGCTTCTTACCCATAAAAAAACAATTTACAGAAAAATCCAGGAAGCATATCTGGCAGTACAGTTCGAAAGAATCTATACCAAACCTGAAATTTTAGAAATGTATTTAAATGAAATATTCTTAGGGCACAGTGCCTATGGAGTTGAAACCGCTGCAATGCAGTATTTTGGCAAACACGTCTGGGAGCTGGATCTTCATGAATCTGCTCTAATCGCAGGACTGCCAAAAGCTCCAAATTATTATTCTCCTTTTAATAATTTAGAAGCAGCTAAAAGGAGAAGAAATACTGTTTTAACAAGAATGGAAGAGCTGGGATACATAACCGCACAGCAGGCTCAGAATGCCAAAAATAAGCCGATAGAACTTGAACAAAAAACAGAAGAAGAACTAAAAAGAGCACACTACTTTATATTATATGTTAGAGATCAGCTGATAGATAAATTTGGTGCTTCTTTAGTCTACAGTGGTGGGCTCAAAGTCTATACAACAATAGATACAGATCTGCAGGAAAAGGCCGAAGGAGTAATAAATGCCAAGATCAAAAATGGATATCTTCCTTCAATTAAACGATCAAATTCTGAAAATGTACAGCCACAGATGTCGCTGGTTACCCTTGATGTAAGATCAGGAGCAATCAGGGCCATGATAGGTGGACGAGGTACAGACCAATTCAACAGAGCTCATCAGGCTTCAAGACAGCCGGGCTCTACATTTAAACCATTTGTTTATGCCGCAGCAGTCAATAATGGTTATTCACCGGCTACTGTAGTTAATGATATGCCGATGCTGGCATCAGACAGCGGTAAAGCCAGCTACAATCTAAATATCTGGCCGCGCAATTATGGAGATAAGTATTATGGTCTGGTTAATCTCAATAATGCCCTGACCCACTCCATGAATTCAGCAACAGTAAAATTGATAAAAGATATCGGTGTTAAAGAAACAATTGATTTAACAGAAAAAATGGGAATAACAACTTTTGAAAAAGAAGATTACTATGATGAACACTATTCCCTTGCTCTAGGTGGACTTAACAGAGGTGTTAAACCGATAGAAATGGCCAGTGCTTATGGGGTGTTTGCCAACAGTGGTGTCTATATTAAACCTTATGCTGTCAGCAAAGTGCTCGATAAGAGAGATAATGTAATTTTTGAAGCAAAACCGGAAAAAAGAATAGTTATGACAGAAGAAGAAAGTTATCTTATGACTTCAATGCTGGAAAGTGTAATTCAGAACGGAACAGGCTGGAGGGCCAGAATGGACCGCCCTGTTGCAGGAAAAACCGGGACAACAAATGATTACACAGATGCATGGTTTGTCGGCTACACACCACAGATTGTTACTGCTGTCTGGATAGGTGAAGATAATGTAAGATCTATGGAATATGACGATAAAGATGCAAATGGTAATTATTTATATCCAGAAAACAACAGCTTTCTCACAGTTTCCAGTGCAGAAGCAGCCCAGATATGGGGAGAATATATGAAAAAAGCAGTTGAAGATATGCCTGTACTTAACTTTACAAAACCGAGCGGTATAGTTGATGTTCCGGTAGACCCGGTTACAGGCTTAAAGCCCAATGATCATTCTCCACGTATTGAGGAAATGCCGTTTAGACAGAAAAACGTTCCTCAGAAAGAAGAAACTCTGCATACACCGGTAGAAACAGTAAAAATAGATAAAGAAAGCGGCTTACTTGCTACAAAAAACTGCCCTGAGGATCAGGTAATAGAAAGATATTATCTGAGTAATTCTGGGATAAGGATCGGACCGGGGACCTTCTATTTTAGAGAAAACGCACCTAACAAAGATCCAGATAATAGAGTAAAAGGTAGTTATGTTGTTGATACAGGAGAACCTGTACAGCTTTTTGATCATGAATACGGAATACCCAAAAAAGACAGAAACGGGGAGATTCGGTATCAAACCAAACCCACCCGTAAATGTGATCTTCATCCTGAAAAATCCAGCTCAAGCAGCGGGGTTTTAAAGGATATATTCGATATTTTTAAAGGTAATGATTAAATTAAGCTTTAGTATATAATTATAATCAAATTTATATATTGAATATTGACCTGGAGCTATGATAAATTAAATCAATAAAATGGTTCTCCCACAAAAAGGGTATTTGCGTCACTAACTCATTTTTCGATCAATCTAGAGATTAATTGATTCTGGCTATAGTAACCCCTGTGCCTCCTTCTGACTGACGTCCAAGTCGGAAGTCTGAGACATGGGGGTTTTTTTCTAATACGGCCTCTACAGCCTCTCTGAGCGCTCCTGTTCCTTTTCCGTGTACTATTTCCACCTCTTTTATACCTGCCAGGAATACATCATCCAGATATTTGTCCAGCTTCCGCTGAGCATCCTCATACCTGTCTCCCCTCAGGTCAAGTTTTGGAGACACATGCTGTGATTTCTGGACCCGGTAGTTCTTAATCATCTCCTCTTTGTGGTCTTCAGGGATTTCAGCTTTAACCAGATCAGAGATATCAGCAGTTATCTTAATTATCCCAGCCTGTACAACAGCTTCATTTTTCTTTTCATCCAGAGAAATAATTTCACCTTTACGACCCAGGCTGCGAATTCTCACCTGATCACCAATTTCAAACTTTTCCTCAGTATCTTTTTTATCAGCCTGATCGGCAGTTTTAGATTCTTCTAAAACACTTTCCAGATCTTTTAATTCTTTATTTGCTTCAGTTTGAGCTCTGTCAACTTCAGAGCGCTGTCCGTAATCTCTATCTTTTAAATCAGATATAATTCTGCGCGCCTCTTTTTTGGTCTCTCTGACAATCTCTTCTGCCTCTCTTCTGGCAGATTCTATTTCCTTTTTGTGCCGGTCTTTCTGTTCGTTTATCATCTTTTCGTATTTTTCCTTAAGTTCTTTCTCTCTGCGCCTGTATTCTTCCATTTCCTGGCGCAGATTCTGATATCTATTTCTTTCCGAATTAAGTTCATTAATTATTTCTTCTACCTTAATCTCATCTTCACTCAGCAGTGACCTGGCCCTATCGATAATTTCCTGAGGTATACCTAATTTTAAGGCTATCTCAAAGGCATTACTACCTCCAGGCACACCCATTATCAGCCTGTAGGTGGGCTTCAATGTCTCTATATCAAATTCAACAGAGGCATTTTCCACATTTTCGGCAGAATAAGCATAGCTTTTCAGCTGACTGTAGTGGGTTGTGGCCACAGTAACCGCATTTTTTTTCTGCAGTTTTTCCAGTATAGAAATACCAAGTGCTGCTCCTTCTTCCGGATCAGTTCCAACACCAAGCTCATCCATCAGAACAAGTGTCCTGTCTCCGGCAGAGTAAAGAAATTCCTTTATTTTGTTCATATGAGAAGAAAATGTACTCAGATTCTGCTCAATGCTCTGCTCATCACCTATATCGGCAAATATGTCTTCAAACACCGGTAGAGTAGAGCTGGTTTCTGCTGGAATATGCAGACCTGTTTGTGCCATAAGTGTCAGCAGCCCGATAGTTTTTAGAGCCACTGTTTTACCACCAGTGTTGGGACCTGTAATAACAAGAGTGGATATTTCATCACCGACCTGTACATCTATTGGTACAGGTTCATTTTTAAGCAGCGGGTGTCTTGCCTGTTTGAGATCAATTAATGATTTTTCGTTCATTACCGGCTGACTGCATTTAAAGTCAAGGCTAAATCTGGCAGAAGCTGAAATAACATCAAGATGAGAAATTATAATAAGGTTGTTCTTTATAACTTCCGCCTGAGCAGATATATGTCCGGTTAATTTCTGAAGTATTCTGTGCACCTCAGCCTCTTCTTTTGCCTTAACTTCTCTCAGCTCATTGTTCATCCTCACAACTGCCATCGGTTCCATAAACAATGTCAGCCCACTGGCAGACTGTCCGTGTACTATTCCATCAAAATTATTGCGCTGTTCCTGTTTTACAGGGACAACATAGCGGTTTTCCCTCCTTGTAACAAGGCTCTCCTGAAGCATATCTTCGTATTTACTGCTTTTAATAATAGATTCTAGTTTATCTCTAATTCCGTTTTCTATAGAATCAATTTTGGCCCTGAGTGATTTAAGAGCACTGCTTGCATTATCATCAACTTCTCCATAATCATTGATACATCTGTCGATTTCCCTCTCCAGCTGTGGAACTGTCTTAAGTGGTTCTATAAAATCATAGATTATCCCATATTCTTTTTCAATTAATCTGGGATCTAAGTCTGATTCAATATCTTTAAAATGTTTTTTCATTTCCGAAAAACCCCTCAGGGTTGATCTAACATCAACAATTTGAGAGGTGGAAAGAGTGACACCTTTGCTCGATTTTTTAATTTCATCTCTAATATCCCTGGTTCCACCAAATGGAAGATTTCCATATTCAGAAATCAATCCCTTAACAGCGGTTATTTCCCGCTGATTTTTTTCTATATATGAACGGTTGGAAACAGGTTCTAATTTCTTAATTATTTCTTTTCCAATCTTTGTAGCAGATCTATCTTCTATCATTGCAATTATTTTTCTGTATTCCAGTACCTCAAGTGTGTGTTTTTTCAACTTTAGTCCTCCCTGAGAAATTTCATTAATTTATCCAGGCTAAATGTATTTATAACATCATCTTTTTCCAGCCAGCCTCTTCTGGCCACTGCTGTACCGTATTCAATATCCGCAAATTCCCGGTAGTGGTGTGCATCTGTGTTGATCGTTATTAAAACACCGGCTTCTTTTGCCCTTCTGGCCCATTTATCATCCAAATCCAGCCTGTGGGGAGAAGAGTTAATTTCCAGAGCTGTACTGGCCTCAGAAGCTGCTTCTATAACCTGGTTCATATCAACTTTATAAGCCTCTCTGCCGCCTAATATTCTTCCTCTTGGATGTGCAAGTATATTAACCTCCGGATTTTTAACTGCCTTAATTATCCTTGCAGTCATTTCTTCTTCTGTCATAGCAAAACTGCTGTGTATAGAAGCAATAACGAGATCCAGTTCTGAAAGAACATCATCTTCAAAATCCAGGCTGCCGTCAGGCATTATATCCACTTCAATCCCTTTTAAAATCCGAAAACCATGCAGCCCGGCATTTAGTTCATCTATCTCCTGTATCTGTTTTTTTAATCTTTCTACAGACATACCATTGGCAACTTTAAGTGATTCAGAATGATCAGTAATCGCAATATAGCTGTAGCCTCTTTCC
Organism: Bacillota bacterium; assembly: GCA_051747745.1. GTDB lineage: Bacteria > Bacillota > Halanaerobiia > Halanaerobiales > Halanaerobiaceae > QPJE01. The sequence goes on from JBNJGL010000011.1 coordinate 14,620, forward strand.
CGGGCAGCCTCTGCCATCTCTTCAATAGTAAATGCACCATCACTGTAGCGGGAGTGCATGTGCAGATCTCCCTGAATATCATTCACTTCTATACTTACAGGAAGTCTGTTTTCTGCTGCTGCTTCAATTTCTCCACTGTCTTCTCTCAGCTCCGGAATTATATACTGAAGGCCGAGATGTTCAAAAATATCTTTTTCACTTTCTATATCAACCTTAGTATCATCATCTCTAAAAAGTCCGTATTCGTTCAGCTTAAGATTGTGGTCCTTTGCTATCTGCCTCATCCTTACATTATGAGCCTGAGAACCGGTAAAATAGTGGAGGGCAGATGGAAACTCCTGACTGCTTACCAGCCTGAAATCTGCCTGAAGTCCATCACATGTTATTATGCTGACCTTTTTATCACCGGCTCCAATAACCTCATCTGTCAGCTCAAGCTCTGTTATTTTCCGGCTCAAAACTTCCTTATCTTCATCAGCACAGGCAATCAGAATATCTATGTCTCCGATCAATTCCTTTCTTCTCCTGGTGCTGCCGCATATTTCAATATTTTTTATAATATCTTTATTTACACTGCTTTTTAGAGAATCAATCAGCTTATGTGCTTCTACTACCGCCTTGCTGATTATAATTTTATCTACATACTTTTTGTAATTTTCCAGTCCTTTAAGCAGTTTTTCTTCAGATTTAGCGCCAAATCCCTTCAAATCTCTAACTTTATTATTTTCCAGTGCTTCTCTTAATTCAGAGACACTTTTTAAACCAAGTTCATAATAAAGCTGGTGGGCTCTTTTGGGACCCAGATTAGGGATATTGATCATTTCCAGCACTCCTGCCGGCAGCTCTCTTTTAAGTTCTTCCATTTCCTGAGAAAATCCATTTTCAAAAATTTCTTTAATTGTTCCGGCAATACCTTTTCCGATCCCTTTAATATCCTCAAGACTATTTTTTTCTATCAGCTCACTCAAATCTTCCTCCAGAGACTGAATTTTGCGGGCAGCATTATTATATGCCCTAATTTTGAATTGATTTTCTCCATTAATTGCCAGCAGATCAGCAAATTCTGAAAGTAGTTTGGAAACCTCTTTATTTGTCAATTTTTCCATATCAATACCTCCAAATTTAACTCTTCATGGAACAAACTAATCCAGTCTTCTACCAAAAATCTATTTCTGTCATAATCAGCACAATACCAAAAAGGCCATGAATTGATAATCATGGCCGAAAAATATCTCCTATTTTTTCCTGTATAATTGGTGTCATTTCCAAAATTCTTTCTGCCAAAAATGATGATTCAACAGCATTTATAACTCGCTGATAGGGTATCTGTGCCATAATAAGTACAAGAAGGTAAACAATTATGCCACCTTTAACAACTCCCAGAACAAGTCCGGCAGCTTTATCGACCGGCTGCAGAAAAACAGCATCGACCATTCTTTTTAAAGCTATACCCAGCACGTGGATCACTATATTTACTACCACAAAAATTACAGCAAAACTTATAAACTGAATGAGTGAGATAGAAAGATCCAGATATGGCTCCAGATAAACCTGAAAATATTCGTACTGCCTTACAGCTACTATCAGAGCAATAACCAGACCCAGTATGGTGCTTGTCTGATCAATAAATCCCCGACGCAAACCATTATAACCAAAGAACAAAAATACAACCAGTATAATGATATCCAGGAAATTAATAGTATCCAATTACTCTACCTCCTCAAGTAGAGTCATAAGTTCTTCATTTTCCTGCCTGAGTTTTTTTAGCTCATTATGAAGGCTCTGATTTGCTTCTCGAAGTCTTTCTTTTTCTCTCGAAAGCTCTATACAGTCACTGCGCAGTTTAAAATACTCATCAGCAAGGTTGATCATAGTTAGATTTGCCAGCCGCCTGTATGGTAGTTCAGGATATGCACTGTGAATTTCGCGGCTTACCTTTTCTACATATTCGGCCAGTTTTTTTATATAATCTTCATCAAATTCTCCTGTAACAGTAAAAGTATCACCGAGTATTTTAACCTTTATTTTATTTTTGTTCTGTTGAAAATTTTTTTGTGCTGTCATAAGCAACATCTCCAGGTATTATATTCTACTTTATACTATTCATTAGAAGTGGTCAAAATCCTGCATTGAGAACTTAATTTCCTCTTATTTCTGCAGAAAACTCTTCTGATAGATAATTTACTATTTTTTCGAACCGTGTATTTACTTCATCATCTCTTAGAGTTTTTTCTTCAGATTGGAATTTTAACTTAAAGGCAATACTTTTATATCCTTCTTTAATTTGATCACCCTGATAAAGATCAAAAATATCAAGCTCTTTGAGCATATCTCCACCCTGCTTTTCAATTGCATTAAATAATTCTCCAACTTCAATGCTGTCTTCAACAACAACTGCCAGATCACGAGAAACAGATGGATATTTGGGCAGCTTTTTATAATGATATTTTGTTTCCGGTGCTGTATTGAATAATTTGTCGAAGTCAATTTCAAAAACAGTTGTTCCAGCCGGCAGATCGCTTTCTTCAGCAATTTCCGGATGTACTTCTCCCATAAAACCAAGCATTTTTTTACCACTGTAAATTTCAGCAGTACGTCCAGGATGAAGAAATTCTCTGCTGCTGTCGGCAGCAAATCTATAATCCTTAAGCTGTATTTTTCCAAAAAGAACCTCAAGTATTCCTTTTAGGTGATAAAATTCTGGTGCATCATCCTGCCAGGCATTTTCTTCGATTCCAAAAATACCACCACTTAAAAGCTGTTTTTCTTTAGGTCGGTTATTGTTCCCATTATAATAGAAAGCTGTTCCGATTTCAAAAACACCCATCTGAGAAGCCTGTCTTCTGGCATTAGAAGCAAGAGTATTAATTACACCGGCCAGAATAGTAGTCCTCATAACAGCAAAAGCCGCACTTAAAGGGTTTTTTATGCTGACAAATTTGCTGTACTGTGAATCAGTGCTGAGCCTCAAATCAGAATAAGTTTTTTTGTCCTGAAGGCTGTAGGTTACAATTTCATCCAGTCCGCCAGCTTTGAGAATATTTTCTACCCGTTTTGTGAACTTCTGCTTTGTACTTCTTTTTCCCAGCTGTTTGCTTATTGGACGAGTTGTAGGTATATTATTGTACCCGTACACTCTTGCGATCTCTTCAACAAGATCAGCCGGCTGACTTACATCAGTTCTAAAAGAAGGAACTTCAACAGTAAGACTGTCTTTTTTAGCCTCAACCGGAAAATCGAGTTTTCCCAGCATTTCCGCAATTTCAGCTGTTTCAAGCTCTATTCCCAGCAGCTGATTTACCCTTTTTGTATCAAGTTTAAGTTCTGCAGGTTCGTATTTTAGGGGATATTGATCTATAACACCCGGTACAACTGTACCATCTGCATATTTTTCCAGCAGCTGGCAGGCCCTGTTATTTGCTTCAACAGCTTTTTCTATATCAACACCTCTTTCAAAGCGGTGTGATGATTCACTGTGCAGACCCAATTTTTTTGCAGTTTTTCTGATGCTAATTGGATTAAAATAAGCAGACTCAATAAGTACATTTTTGGTCTCTTCTGTTACTTCACTATCATATCCACCCATTACTCCTGCTACAGCAAGTGGACCATCTTCATCTGTGATTACCAGCATTTCGTCATCCAGAACTCTTGTTTCTTCATCCAGTGTAAATATTTTCTCTTCCGATTTTGCTCTGCGAACAATTATTCTGCCGTTTTTAATTTTATCAAAATCAAATGAGTGCAGAGGCTGATTGTATTCCATCAGCACATAGTTGGTAATATCAACCACATTGTTGATAGACCTGATACCTGCAGCCTTAAGTTTGCGCTGCATCCAGCGTGGTGATTCTTTTATTTTTACATCCTTAACAATTCGACCTGTGTATCTTGGACAGAGGTCAGGATCTTCAATTACAATTTCCGCCTGTTTTTCTGCATCTTCTTCTTTTTTATCTTCTGTAAATTCTATTATCGGATAGTTGACTTCACCACCTGTAAAGAGAGACTTTATTTCTCTTGCAATACCCAGCATTCCCAGACAGCGGGCATAATTTGGTGTTAAGTCAAGCTTTAACACATAATCATCCAGTTCCAGATAGTCTATTATACTTCCTCCCAGAGGAGCATCATCAGCCAGAATCATAATACCATCAGCTCTTTCTTCTGCCAGACCCAGTTCATCTATTGAACAGATCATTCCCTCTGACATTACACCGCGCAGTTCAGATTTCTCTATCTCCATACCGCCGGGGAGCACTACTCCAGCTTCTGCAACAGGAACCATTTTACCTTCTTCCACATTTGGAGCACCTGTTACTGCTGTCATCATTTTACCTTTTTCATTCAGCTTTACCCTGCAGACAACCAACCTGTCAGCATCTGGATGTTCTTCTACAGCTTCAATCCTTCCAATAACTATATCTTCCAGACCTTCACCAAGATATTCCATACCTTCAACTTCCAGACCGGCCATGGTTAACTTTTCGGAAAGTTCTGCCGGTCTAAAATTAAAATCCACATATTCTTTTAACCATTTATATGAAATCTGCAAATCAGATCACCCTTTCTTATATATTAAAATTGATGCAAAAATCTTTTATCATTTTCGTACAGTACGCGTATGTCATCTATGCCATATTTGAGCAGTGCCAGCCTGTCTAAACCTACTCCAAAGGCAAATCCGCTGTAATAGTCAGAATCATAACCTGACATTTCCAGAACATTTGGATGTACCATTCCAGACCCCATGATCTCCAGCCAGCCTGTGCGGGAACAGAGCGGACAGCCTTCCCCACCACAGACAATACAGGAAACATCCACCTCTGCACTCGGTTCAGTGAAGGGGAAATAGCTGGGACGAAAACGTACATCACGATCTGATCCAAAAAGTGCTTCAACTATAAGTTCTATTGTCCCCTTTAGATCACTGAAAGAAATATCCCTATCAATAACAAGCCCTTCTGCCTGATGAAAAATAGGAGAATGAGAAGCATCTAGTTCATCTGAACGGTAAACTCTACCTGGTGCAATTATTCTTACCGGTGGTTCCTGTGCTTCCATTGTCCTTACCTGAACTGGTGAAGTATGTGTTCTAAGCAGGTAATTATCATCTATGTAGAGTGTATCCTGAAGGTCTCTGGCCGGATGATGTTCCGGTATATTGAGTGCTTCAAAATTATAATATTCGCTTTCAACTTCCGGTCCTTCTGCTATGCTGAAACCCAGACCGATAAAAATTTCTTCCAGTTCCTGAGTTATAAGAGAAAGTGGATGTGTTCGGCCTGTTTTGATCTGTTTACCCGGCAGTGTAACATCTATTTTTTCTTTTTTAAAGCGCTCTTCAGCCGCTTCCTTCTCCAATTTTTCTTTGTGCTCACTGAGCCATTTTCCTATTTTCTGCTTCAGCTGATTTGCATTTTTACCTACAATCGGCCTCTGTTCGGCATCAATTTTTCCCATCTGGTTGAAGATGGACTGAACAGCACCTTTTTTGCCCAGATATTTTATACGCATTTCTTCCAGCATATCCAGGTCTTTAATCTCTTTTAGTTCTTCTTCTGCTCTTTTTTCGATTTCTTTAAGATCTTCTAATAGATCCAAATTAAACACCTCCATAAAATATTAAAAATTTGTAAATAAAAAAATCCCGCCCAATAAGGGACGAGATTACCGTGTTACCACCCTGTTTATCCCACCACTGTGGTGGAATCACTTTACTTTGTTAACGAAAACTATGTCTTCATGGCGTCAGTTTCCGGATCAGCCTACTCAGTTGTTCAGCTTTCAGCTCCAGAGTGAATTTCATTATTAGTTTCAGTACAGCTGTTTTCAGTCTCTGACAGCTGCTCCCTATTAAAGAAACAAAATAACTACTCTCTCCTTCAGTGCTGTTGAAATATTCTCATGTCAAAAAGTCCTGCTGAACTCATAAATAATTTAAAAATTAAGTTATCAGCCTGAATCAGCTAAATTTAATTAAAAATTAAGCACTACTAAAAGCAAAAAACTGTTTATAAGCCAGATAAGCATCAACAGAACCGGTTTCTTCAAAAATTTTCCAGAATAATCCTGCGTTCAGTCCCACAAAGACCACTCCCTTTCAGGAATTGCTAAAACTTTATACAATTATATCATAATCGGTACATTGTTGACAAGTATGTGACATATCAAATTTTAGAGAATATAATCTCTTTTGGAAATTTCATAGCACAATACAGCTGCTGCAACTGCAGCATTTAATGATTCAATACCGGCAGCAAGGGGAATTTTCACCTCTGCAGAAGCAAGTTTTAGATAATCTTCATCAAGTCCATTAGCTTCATTTCCTATTAAAACAATTACTTTATCTGTATAGCTGTGCTGAAAGTAGTATTCTTCAGCATCCATATCTGTAGCAATGATTTCAAATTCATCTGCTTTGGACTTTAAAACTTCAATTATCTTTCCTCGGGAAACCTTCTGCCAGATAGGCAGAGAAAAAATGGCCCCCATTGTGGACCGCAGAACCTTCTGGTTATATATATCCACCGAACCTTTAGCTGCAATTATGCCGTCAAATCCTGCTGCTGCAGCTGTTCTAATAATGGTTCCCATATTCCCGGGATCCTGTATTCTGTCCAGCAGCAGAATCTTTTTCCCACTGCTCAAAAAATTATTTTCATCAAATTCTATTTCATTAACAACTGCCATTATCCCCTGGGGATTAACGGTATCAGCACTCTGGTTAAATATATCTTCATCTACTATATTTAGTACTGCTTTTTTCTTCAGCATATTGAGCAGTTTGCTGTTCTCTTCTAACTGAAAAAAAGCAGGAGTAACAAAAATTTCTTCAAAATCCGCTCCTCCTGCTGCTGCAGCCTCAATAAGTCTTTTACCTTCCAGAACAAAACAGCCTTCTTTTCTCCTTGTTCTGCTCCGGTAAAGCTTATTTAAGTATTTAATTTTACTGTTGTTGGGGCTGCTTATTCTATTCATAACAGCTACATACCCAGCTCATTTTTTGCTACAGAAACAAGGTCGCTAAATGCATTTTCATCATTAACTGCCAGATCTGCAAGCATTTTTCTGTCTATTTTTACATCTGCCTGCTTTAAACCATTGATAAAGCGGCTGTAGGAAAGTCCTTCTTTTCTTGCAGCTGCATTTATTCTGGTAATCCACAATCTTCTAAAGTTACGCTTTTTGTTTCTTCTATCTCTATATGCATAATGAAGTGACTTCATTACTGCCTGATTTGCAGGACGATAAAGCTTACTTCTGGAACCAAAATATCCTTTGGCAAGCTTGAGTACTTTTTTTCTGCGCTTTCTTGCTTTATTACCTCTTTTAATACGCGACATCTTTAACACTCCTTCCAGATTATATCTATTTATTTATATGGTAGTAATCTTTTATATCTTTTTTGATATGTTTTATCTATTAGAGTAGCTTTGCGGAGCTTCCGCTTTCTACTTCCAGATTTTTTGGTTAAAATATGGCTGTGAAATCCTTTGTGCCGCTTTAATTTGCCGTTTGCTGTTGTCTTAACTCTCTTTGCAATACCTTTGTGAGTTTTGAGCTTTGGCATAATTTAACCTCCCTTTTTTCGATTAAATTTGTCATTAATTTTATACATTTTTACTGTTTGTCACTTTTCGGGGTCAGAAACATCATCATATTCCTGCCTTCCATTTTCGGTTTACTTTCTACCTGTCCAATATCTTCAGTTTCTTCAATAAGGCGGTCCATCAGATTATATCCAAGTTCTTTATGCATCATTTCTCTACCTCTAAACCTGATCCTCACCTTAACTTTGTCCTGATTATTTAAAAATCTGCGGGCCTGCTTTAATTTTACATTAAAGTCATGATCCTCTATTTTTACACCCATTTGCACTTCTTTGACATTCATTACATTCTGATTTTTCTTGGCTTCTTTTTCTTTTTTAGCCTGTTCGTACTTGTACTTTCCATAATCCATAATCCTACATACAGGTGGATTTGCCTGTGGAGCAACTTCAACCAGGTCAAGACCTCTTTCTGCAGAAATATCAAGTGCTTCATTTATAGACTTAATACCAATCTGTTCACCTTCTTGATCGATCAAACGAACCTTCTTTGCCCTGATTTGATTGTTTACCTTTAAATCATTAACGATATTTACGCACCTCCTAAGTATTTTGAAAAAATCTACATAAAATAAAAAATACGAGTGTATAAAACACCCGCTGTAAATAGTCAGCAAATTAATATCTAAAATTTAGATATCTAAATCTAAATTAAAAATATTATTTAAAACAGATAGAAGTCCCCTCTGAGAAAACTACCTACTGTTCTGCCGCCTATTGACCAGTTTTACTGGTGAGAAACAGGTGTTTCTTCTTTATTTTCCTATAAAAGTATACCACAGCTGTCTGTAGTTTGTCAATTTTTAGAGAAATTTAATCTGGAAAAAGTTTTGTTAAAAGTCTCATGTTCAATCCTAGCCGGTTCAAAATTAAGCAGTCTAAAAACTATTTCTATACAAAACCCAATTCCAAAAGCTGCAATAACAGTCCCCAGCCCCACAGGTCCACCCAGCATCCAGCCCGCCAGAACAGCACTTCCTTCTATTATAGCTTTACAGATACCCGAAGTTAAACCTGTCTTTTTTTCCAGTGCAACCATAAGGCTGTCTCTTGGACCGGCTCCAAAGCTGGAAGACATGTAAAAATATGACGCAGCTGCTATAGTAAAAAGTCCGGCAAAAAGCATTAAAACTCCTGAAATCAAGGAATCCATCACTGGTATAAAATCAGCTGCCAGAAAAATATCCATAAATATTCCTATAAAAGCCATATTTAATACTGTAGCTATACCGAGTTTTTCTCCCATTAAAAATACTGCTGCACAGATAAAAAATCCTGTAATGATGGAAATCTGTCCGATAGTAAATCCTGATATACTGGCAGCTCCTTTGTGAAATACCTCCCAGGGCGCAAATCCTATATCTGCTTTAATAGTCAGTACTATGCCAAAAGCATAAACAAGCAATCCAAAAAACAACCTCATTATCCGGTTCAAAAAATTCTGCATAATATTTCTCCTAACCTTTATATCATTTTTATAATCTGATTAACTTCTCCCACTGAATCTGAAACAGGATTTTGAAGGAATTATCTTTCAATATTTTTGATAAAAAATTAAAATTTACATTAAAATATTAAAGAAAAAGCATGAAGCTGAAGTTTATCAGCCCCATGCCGTAAAAGATCAATTTGTTAATTATTAATTATATCACAGCAGATAATCTAATTCCAGAGTTTTTACTCAGCCTTTTCTTCTATTTCTTTAAGCAGCCTCTTTTTAAAATCAGCTACACTGCTTTCACCGAGATCTCCTTCTCTTCTATCTCTTACCGATACTGTTCCATTTTCTTCTTCTCTTCCACCAACAATCAGCATATATGGAACCTGCTGAACCTGAGCTTCTCTAATTTTGTATCCGACCTTTTCGGAACGGCTGTCAACTTCAACTCTAACCTGTTCTTTAAACAGCTCTTCTTTAACTTTATAGGCATAATCAAGCTGATCATCAGATACAGGAATAACCTGAACCTGAACCGGAGCAAGCCAGGTTGGAAAAGCACCTGCATAATGTTCGATCAGGATTCCCATAAATCTTTCCAGACTTCCGTAAAGAGCTCTATGAATCATAACAGGTCTGTGTTCTTCTCCATCCTGTCCAATATATGTCAGATCAAACCTTTCCGGCATCTGGAAGTCCAGCTGAATTGTTCCACACTGCCAGGTTCTTCCCAAACAGTCCTCAAGATGAAAATCTATTTTAGGGCCATAAAATGCTCCATCACCTTCGTTTACTTCATATTCCAGTCCCTTTTTTTCTACTGCCTTTCTGAGGGCATCTGTTGCTTTATCCCAGAGTTCATCAGAACCCATAGCTTTTTCCGGTTTTGTACTCAATTCGACACTGTATTTAAATCCAAATGCCCCGTAGAGAATATCTACCAGATCTATAACACCTATCAGCTCATCTTCAATTTGTGAAGGAAGACAGTAGATATGTGCATCATCCTGGGTAAAGCTTCTAACTCTCATTAGACCGTGCAGAACTCCGGACATTTCATGTCTGTGTACAAGCCCCAGCTCTCCCATTCTAATCGGCAGATCACGATAGCTGTGCATACTGTTTTTGTATACTAAAAGACCTCCCGGACAGTTCATAGGTTTAACAGCATGTGTCTCTCCATCAATTTCTGTAAAGTACATATTGTCTTTGTAGTGATCCCAGTGGCCGGAACGCTTCCAGAGAGACTGATTTAATATAATTGGTGTACTTATTTCTTTGTAGCCGGCTTTGCGGTGCTCTTCTTTCCAGAAATCTATCAGTTCATTTTTTATGGCCATTCCTTTAGGATGGAAAAATGGAAAACCTCTTCCTTCATCCTGCAGGCTGAATAAATCCATTTCTTTACCTATTTTTCTGTGATCTCTTTTTTTGGCTTCTTCAATTCTTTCTAAATATTTCTGCAGATCTTTTTCTGATGCAAAAGCTGTACCATAGATTCTCTGCAGCATCTTATTGTTCTCATCACCACGCCAGTAAGCTCCTGCTGTATTTAAAAGTTTAAATGCTTTAACATAACCTGTAGAAGGAAGATGTGGTCCACGGCAGAGATCTATAAAATCTCCCTGCTGATAGAGGCTTATCATTTCATCATCAAGATCTTCTATAAGCTCTATTTTGTATTCTTCCCCTCTTTTTTTCATCAGTTCAATAGCTTCTTCTTTCGGCAGAAGTTTGCGCTCTACCTCAATATCCTCATCAACTATTTTCTGCATTTCTTCTTCTATTTTGTCCAGAGATTCCTGATTAAAAGTATCTTCAAGATCAAAATCATAATAGAAGCCATCTTCTATAGAAGGTCCTATAGCAACTTTGACATCATCATAAAGACGCTTTACTGCCTGTGCCATTACATGAGATGCAGTGTGCCTGATTATATCCAGTCCTTCTTCACTGTCAACAGTAATAATTGAGAGTTCCACATCATCTTTGATTTTATAATCTGCATCAACTTCTTTACCATCAACTACTCCTGCAACTGCATCACGACCCAGCCCACTACCAATAGAATAAGCCACATCTTTTACGGTAATTCCAGAATCATATTCTTTTGCAGAACCATCTGGAAGAGTTACTTTTACTTTTTCCATTATTATTTACCCCCTTAAAATCTTTAAGCTTAAAAAATATTTTAATATCAGTATCCTTATTTTATTAGAACATTAATTTTTAAAAAGTTAATTCAAATTAAAAAAACCGCCAGTCTCACTAAATAGAGACGACGGATCGCGGTTCCACTCTAGTTGCCAGATTAACTGACCACCTTAAAACTGTTAACGGGTTATCCGAACAGGAATACTTTATTCTTCCTGCCTACTCCAGGGTGGTTTTCAGTTAAGATAAAATCCTATGTGCTTTCAGCCGGGGCACAATTCTCTTTTAAGATTATCAAAACTTACTCTTCCCTATCAGCGTATTTAATGATATAAAGTTTTTATAATTATATTATTTTATCCGACAGATGTCAAGTGAAATCACTAAAAACCTTCTTGTTTTATTTTAAAAAAAGTGGTGCCGGGGATAGGTATCAAATCAACGCGGCTAATAGATTATCATTTAGTATCAGCTGTTATCAGATTTTTGGATAAAATTGTATCAGGATTATGATCACTCATAATCAATATTATAATCAATATAAAAAGAATCGAAATCAATTTCTTTAATATTTTTACGCATTATATGTCTGTTTGGAAATCTAAAGATCATTGTTTTTGATGATTTAGGTTGAATAGTTATATATCCACTATTTGAGAAAGAAAGTTTGTTTATTTTACCATTTTCATCATAGATATCTAAACTTAATTGATTTATTTTATTAATGGTAGAATTATGTCCGTTTAATATGTTAGTTACCACTGCTATTTCATCACCATTCCAATAAACATACTCAACATTAAAATTTAATTTATCTTTAACTAAATTTTTATTATTATTTAATAAGTTTCCAACTAACACCTTATCATAAATAGGATTAAGACTATAACTGTCTTTGAAATTGCTTAGATCATCAAGTTTAAAATTCCGGTTACTATGAAAAATAAATTGTTCAATCTTATTTTTATTGGGAGGAATCACTACTTCAATATTTTTAAATGTACTCTTAGCAAAAATTTCATTTTTTTCGTTAATTAGAGTTGGTGTTATATAAGAAATTCCAGTTATTATTCTATCAGAAAATCCATTATTAATATTTAGATTTATATAAAATTTATCATTTAGATAATAAGCTTTTTTGATAGCCATATTTATTGTGTTTTCTTTATACTGAATCTCATTAGCCCTTTCATAATATGGACCTGTTATAACTTTTTCTAAAGAAAAAGTTTCGGTTGTCTTACTGGCATTAACTAAATCGTTCAATGATTTATAAGTAAGAAAATAATTTTCATAGATACTATTAAAATTATCCCCTGAATATGAAATACCAACAATTTTATTCTTTTTTATAACAGGACTTCCATTAATACTATTATTAATTGATAAATTAGTAAGAATTAAATCATCATCTATTATATTACTAATATTTCCCGACATGATATTATTTCCAGAATTTAAAGTGTGATTTATTAAATATACTTCGTCTTTAATACTAAATTTATAATTATTTGATATGTCTAAATAAAAAGCATTAGGTTTATCAACTTTTAATAATATTAAGTTACTTATAGGGTTGTATCTCTTTGCTCCAATCACTTTACCTTTATATCCTTTTTTATTTTCAATAGTAATATCATAAGAAGATCTAACTATATCTAAATCAGTTATTAGAACAGTAGGAGTGATAAATACTCCAGTTCGATGCATGTTATCTGTGTAAACACTAACTACAGCAGGATATACTTCAGATTCTAAATTATCAGGCAAACCATCTGCAAATATAGTCCCACTAAAAATTAACATTAATACTAAAATTAAAACAATTTTTTTGTGCCAGAACATTTTAACACTCCTAATTATTTTTTGAAAAAATTATTCTTCTAACTCATAATAAATTAATCGACCTCTGTTGATTAGTTCTTTTAAAGTAAGAAGTTCTTTGCAGCTGTTAACTTTAATTAATTCTTTTTCGTTTAGTATTAGATATAAACTATTTGAAACTTGAAAAATATATTCAAAGTCTGAGTCAAAAACAATTCCATTCAATAGTTTACCTTTCAAATATTTATAGGTATAAAAACCATGATAATCCTCCACTAAAACAGGTATATAATGCCATCTTTTTTCAACTTTTTTAAAAGAATATTCATAATCATATTTTTCTACCAATTCATCATAAAGAGATTTATTTTTATTGCTTTCCTCTGCAAAAAAGTTTTCATATACAAAATTATTGAAATTATTATAAAAACTACTGCCAGGTGATTCAAGTTCAAAAGCCACAGCTAAATTACCACTTAAAAGTAAAACAGCTAGAAAGCCAACTATTAAAATGTTTTTTTTCATTTTTCAAATATCCTTTCTTCATAATTAAAATAATAATTATGCTAAAATCTTATTTAAAACGAACTATTTTAATGAAAACATTATAACATTATTGTAATACTATTACAAATTTGGATTATACTTTTTATTATCAAAACAGCAGGCTATTAAAAAACTATATTATTAAATAATTAAAGAGAAAATTATACAGATTACAGCACCTCAAATAAACAAAAAAATCCACAGCATAGGACTTAACTGAAATCCTCTGCTCTGGATTAAATACAAAGCTCTTATTTAAATGGTGTGGATAAGTGGATTCGAACCACTGACTTCTACGATGTCAACGTAGCGCTCTGACCAGCTGAGCTATATCCACACGACAAGAAACCTGCCGTGTTTCAATTTTTGAAAGTGGTGCCGGGGGTCGGGCTCGAACCGACACGGGTAAAAATACCCACCGGATTTTAAGTCCGATGCGTCTGCCAATTCCGCCACCCCGGCAGATTTTACTGGCAATTTTTAATTCTTTTTGGAGGCGGCAGACGGATTTGAACCGCCGAATAAAGGATTTGCAGTCCTCTGCCTTACCACTTGGCTATGCCGCCATAATGACCAAATGGAGCGGGAAACGAGATTTGAACTCGCGACCCTCACGTTGGCAACGTGATGCTCTACCACTGAGCTATTCCCGCAAAAAAAACATGGTGGTGAGAGACAGAATCGAACTGTCGACACGTGGATTTTCAATCCACTGCTCTACCGACTGAGCTATCTCACCAAAAATGGCGGAGGAGACGGGATTTGAACCCGCGATCTCCGGCTTGACAGGCCGGCGCGTTAAACCGCTACGCTACACCTCCGAATGGTGGGCGAAACAGGGCTCGAACCTGTGACCCCCTGCTTGTAAGGCAGGTGCTCTCCCAGCTGAGCTATTCGCCCTTTGCGGTTACTCAATTAGCAACCCTTTGTTGTGTCAGCAATAACTAGTATACACAATGATTCAGTTTAAGTCAAAAAGCGAAAAATGCTTTGAGAAAGAATAAAGCTCCATTATGTTAAATATACTACAAAATACTTTGGAATTCAAGTCCAAACAATAAAATTTTACTTATTCTCCAGGCATGTTAAAAATCATTTCCAGATCCTTATTTTTCTTCATATAATTATATATGTCAGCAACCAGTGCTGGACCCATGTCTGTTTCCACTGATTTATAAGTATTAACAACTGTATTGTACAAATCTTTTATATTAAAGAATAAATCTCCGTCTAATATCTGATCTATTACAGCATCTATAACCTTTTTCTGGCGCAGCAGCCTATCTCCATTATTGCTGTCATAATTATACCATCTTACATAATTTAATGCTTCTTTACCGGATAAGAGATTATCACCTTTTTTAAGATTCAATCCCAGATCAGGAATTTTTAATGCTTCTTCAAGATAAATATTTACTCCACCAAGCTCATCTATTACCTTTTCAAATGCTTTATAATCAATATAAACATGATAATCTATTTTTTCTCCTCGTATTTCTTCTACAATTTTTCTGAAATTATTTCCAAAATTATGACTCAATTTTTTACCATCATATTCCAGACTGCTCTTTAAAGGTTCGATAATCATTTCATCTTTAGATGGCCTTATACTTGCGATCATAATAGAATCAGCTTCTATAGTACCTTTAGCAACACTTTCCTCATCATCCAGGCCTACAAATAAAATATTTAAATTCTCTCCAAAATCAGAATCACTTAACCCTGCAAGCCCTGGAAAACCTCCGGTCTGAAAATAATATCCAGCTGTACCAGCAAATAATAAAAGCAGTGCCAGTAAAATTACCCAAACCCATCGCTTGGTTGAACTTTCGTTATCTGTTGTAGAAACTTCATTACCTGTCTTCGAATTTTTATCAGTTTCTTTTTTCATCTCAGTCAATCTAAAAACCTCCTCAACCTTCGTTATCTTATGTATTCGTGATAATATTAGCAAAATCCTGCATAAATAAATATTTTATGTAAATTTCTCAAAAATTATTGACAAAAAATGATTTTATGTTATAATTTATAAATGTGACGCCGAGGTGGCGGAACTGGCAGACGCGCAGCGTTGAGGGCGCTGTGGGCTTTTGCCTGTGCGGGTTCGAGTCCCGCCCTCGGCACCATTTAATTTTAATATGTTAATTTACCCCCAAGTTTACCCTGGTAATGCAGGTTTCTTGGGGGTTTTTTTATTTACAAAAAAATAACCGCCTCAAAGGGCGGTATCAGATAATTATATTCCTATTATTGTATTTCTTAACTTAGGTTCAACTCTTTTTACCTTCTTTAAATATCTTTCCAAATTTTCTATGGCTTTTATATCCAATTTTTTGCGCTCACTGCCATATTTTGCTCTAACTCCCTGACTGGTTACAAATACAGCATCATATATTCTATCAAAATCAACCTCTTCACCCTGTACAAACAATTTTTGAATTCTCTCACCTGCAGGATTTTCAATCTTAAAATAAAGGTTAATCCCTGCCGAACGCTTGACATAGCCACCCTGCTGCTCATAAGGATTGCGGGAAAATGTTCTTTCTAAATTTGCCTCCATCATTTCCCAGAGTTCTTGACCACTCAATTTAACTGTAGAAACCGGCGGATTAACCGGTATAATGTTCCAGAGATCATTTCGAGTAATCGGACCGGGCACAATTGGTGCTCCATATCTCCAGCCATTAGAAAATGCCATTTCTGCACCTGTTAGATCAAGTAATGAATCCAACAAAAAATTATCCATAGTTGATTCCATTACCAGATTACGGTGTAAAGCAATATCTGTATAGCCGAGCACTTCATTTAATTTATCGCGGTGTGGTTTCATAATCTTTTCTATTTCTGCTTTAACACCTTCATCCTCAGTAATAATTTTTTCAACTGTTAACAGCTGATGCTTAAAATCAACCACCTTCCTCTTATCTATTTCCAGGTCAAGCCTGCCGACAAATGAACCGTGACAGCCTGATTGAATAATAATCGTATCATTAATTAAGGCGGGTTTATGAATTCTATTATGTGTATGACCGCTTAACAGAACATCAATACCATCAATTTCTTCGGCAAGCTTTGTCTCCTGAGGAAAGCCAAGATGTGACAGTACAACTATTAAATCTACCTGCTTTTCATTTCGCAGCTCATCAATATAATGAGGAAGTTCTTCTTTACCCATTGTAAAATAAGTGCCCTCACTAAACCAGTCCGGCATAACTTTATCAATAATAGTAGCTGCAATGCCTATTATACCAACTTTTAGACCATCATACTCTTTAATCAAATAGGGATCAAAAAGCAGTTCATCAGTTTTTTCATCATAGGCATTAATCGCCAGCATGGGATAATTAAGTTTTTCAGCTATTTCCATAAAAATCTTCGGGCCATAACCAAACTCCCAGTGAGCAGTCATACCTTCAATTCCCATCTTATTAAGCACCGGCACCATTGCTTTTCCCTTAGAATTAACCGCAGCAAAAGTGCCGTGGATTGTGTCTCCATTATCCAGCACCAGCACCTGGTTGTTCTTTTCAGCTTTAATATCTTTGATTAAAGAAGCAATCCGGGCATAACCTCCTACTTCTTTATACATTGCCTGCTTTCCATTCCAGAATAACTCCTGATGACTTTCCAAATAGGCATGAGTATCATTAATCTGCAGTAAAGTTAAATTTTTTCTCATCTCATTACCTCCATCCTGATTTATGTTGTTAATAGTAATACAAGTGCATTAATACTGAGCATCACAAGTACCAGCCAGCTGAATATTTTTTCAGGAATATGATTGTAGATTTTAATTCCAAGCCATGAACCTAAAAACAGAGCAGGCATTACTATTAATGATTCTAATAATAAAGCCAGGGTAAAGGAACCGGTTACTATAACAGCGATTAAACGGTAAAACATTAAAGTACCAAAAAAAGCGGTAAAAACAGCTTTCATCCGTTTACTCTCCCAGAAACCTGCTGCCACCATAAAAGTTCCATAGATAATCATTGGAGGCCCTGGGATAGCAACTGCTCCTCCAAAAATACCTGCTATAAAGCCGGCAGAAACTGCACTTTTCCAATCCGGATTAAAATTCTTTTTTTTAAGCCAGTTTTTAAAAAATTCAAGTCTTTTTAAAAATATAATTAAAATCACTGCCAGTATTAATGTAATCCCAATCGCTATTCTAAATTGTGATTCACTAAAAGAACTAAATACATAGATACCAAGCGGCATTCCAAATACTAATCCAAGCACCGGAAAAAGCCAGTCTTTTACTACAAATTTATCCCGCACACTCCACCAGACCCTGAGGTTGCTAAAAACGGCGATCAGACTAAATATAATTGAAGCCGAAGCCGCACTGCGAAAAAGCGGCATCAAACCCATCGAGACCTGTGCCACCCCGAAGCCTGCTATCCCGTGAACTAAGGTTCCCAGTGTAATAACCAAAAAAGTTAATGATGTTTCTACCAGATCAAAAATAAAAATCACCTCCATCTAATCCTTCGAATTTAATATATTGAAAATTGCTAATCATCTGATAATATAACTATTATATATTACGAGACTTAAAAAAATCAATATGGCTTTTTTGATAATTCAGCTATATCTAATGAAAATATCTGCTTATATATTTTTCTAATTTTACCAGCAGGAATAATACCAGGTTAGTTCCTATTATAATAAACCAGTGGCCTAAATTTAGTTGATATTTAAACTCTACCAGGACTGTAACAAAGAAGATATTCAAAGAACAAAAAAATATATCATCGAGGTAAAATAATATAATAATAAAATAATTCCCCCCCCAAGTTTACCCTGGTAGTTGTTTTTCTTGGGGGGTTTTTTGGTTTATATATTTTTAATAATTCTTATAGCCAAAAATCAATCTTTCAAAGATAAACTAATGATTTTTAATAACTGGCATCATTTAATCTCCAGTATGCATCTGTATCTTTTAAATACTTATTCTCTGATACAACTCCAAAACCCATTTCAAATCCCTCAATATATTCTATTGCTTTTCTATTAATTTTATTTTCAAGTACAGCATTTGCCCCATATTCTAATAATAATTCAATTATTCTTGGATCTTTAGCATTATAAGCAGCTCTATGCAGGGCAGTATTTCCATTACTATTTTGATAATTTACATCCACTCCAGCTTCTAGCAGTACTTCGACTACTTCTGCATTGTTATTTTCAGCGGCTTCAATTAAAGGCGAATTGTCATAATCATCGTTTGGATATGCCCCTAATTCAATTAGTTTTTTTGTAATTTCAGGATTACTGTTATACTTTGCAGACTGGTATAATGGATTTGGCACATCGTTAAATAAACTTCCTTTAATCTCTGCTCCATTTTCTACTAAAATGTCGATAATTTCTGGATCATTACTATATTTGGCAGCATACAATATAGGAGTAAAACCAGATTCAGTTTTAGAATTCATTTCTGCTTTGTTTTTAATTAAAGACTTAACTACTTCATAATTATTAAAAGCAGATGCGCACATTAATGGAGTAATCCCTTTTTTATTTTTAGAATTAACATTAGCTCCATTTTTAATTAATAAATTAATAACTCTAGAATCCGGGTTATATGCTGCTGCATAGTAAATTGAAGTTCGACCTGATGAATCCCTCTCATTAACCCTTGCATCTTCATCAATGAGTTTTTTTACGACTTCATAACTGTTATGTTTAGAAGCATACATCAGTGCAGTTATATTATCATCATCTTTGTCCATAACAGCAGCTCCCTGATCAATTAAAAAATTGATCAGTTTTATATCACCATATTTAGAAGCATAAATCATCGCTGTATCTCCATAATTTGTTTTTGCATTAATATTTGAATAATCATTATAAAACATTTTTACTAATTCTAAATTGTTATTCATAACAGCTGCCATCAGAGGAGTCACTCCAATATTAGAAACATTAGAAATACTTGCTCCTTTATCCAGTAAATAATTAATAAATTTTAAATCATTTATATGTTTGGCAGCAAGTATTAATGGTGTGTGTGGCATATATCTAAAATCTTCATTTATATTTATTATATTTTCGTTTAGAACCCTATTTATAAACTCTTTATCTTGATATAAAACTGCATATGGAAAATAACATTTTTTTGACCAATCTGTGCCTGTTTCTTTAGAAATCATACCAAAGCTCCATAAATTTTGGTTTTCATTATCACCTTTTTCATAAATATCTTTAATTGTATATGAAATGGGAGGTATATATTCAAAGTCTAAAGAAAAGCTGAATATTTCAAAAGGCTCATAATTTATTTCATAATATTCATCTGTTTCATTTGCTTTATTGATGTTAACATTTTTTAATGAAATTTTTTTATTGCTGCTATCTGAAAGCACTTCCATTTCAAAAGCATGTTTTCCTTCTGGTTTATATATATAAAATTTACCTTCTGTCCCATCATTATTAATAAACATAAAATGAACTCTGGTTTTAGATTCATTATTATTAAAATCAATTTTAGTTATATGTAATTTGTCATCAAAAACCGTATCATCCGCTGTATAATAAGTTAAAATATCAGTATTATCATTATTTTTCTTACCACTTAGTTCATTATATACTATTTCTCTGGTTAGTTTTCTCCCTCTGGCCTGTTTTTCTAAAATTTGCCCAGTTTTCTTATTTTTATAATAATAACTATATATATTGCTTGTATAATCAACATTTAATTTCTCAACCATATTTTTGTCACTATAATGGTAGTCATATTCTTGCTTTTTTATCTTTATTTTTTCCTCTATTCTTTTTTCATTATTAAAGTAACTATACAGGTAATCAGGACTAACCTGAACCCTTTCTATTCCACCACTATATTCTCTGCTTCGACTAAAGTCTTTGCTATCCAGTGGTGGTAATATTCTTTCGCGTTTGGGGCGTTTAAGACTAATCAATGAATCATCAAAGATTATTTTAGGCAGCCAAAAATTATGAGAATACTCTTCTAATTTATCTTTTTTTCTTGCGATATTTCTTAATTGATCATAATCTAATTTTCTTCCTGAGTTACTGTAATAATATAGGATCAGACTAATATCTTCACTATTGAAACCCAATCTAGCCATATATTCTAAATCATCAGAACTTAGATCTTTATAAATCTCACTATATAATTCCTTATCAAAATCCTCCGCTGAATCTGCAAAGGATGCTGTAGAGAATAAGAATATTAAAATAAGTGTTAAACTAAAAATTTTTTTTGTCATAATTAATCCTCCTTAAGGTAAATCGACCCTCCTCGGGGCAAGCCCACGAGGTTTGATAGCAGACTATAACTTCTATCATGAATTTTGTTAACAGATTATATTTCTATCATCATTATTAAAATCAATTACTATAACTGGCATCATTTAATCTCCAGTATGCATCTGTATCTTTTAAATCATAATTATTTTCAGCTGCCTCTATTATTGTATCTCCATGTAAAGTGCCTTTGATATTTACATCAGCACCATTATCAAGCATAAATGATATAATATCAGGATTATCAGTATATCGGGCTGCAAACAGCAGTGGTGTCCTTCCATAACTATCAGTAATATTTATATCATTAATTTTTTCGACCAAATATTTTATAACCTTTAAGTTAGAATTATATTTTGCTGCAATATGCAGTGGAGTCATTTTATCATCATCACCGATCTCTACACGAGCTCCTGCATCCAGCATAATCTTAAATACTTCAGGATTTTCAATATGTCTGGCTGCTAAATATAGTGGTGTATGATTACGTTTATTAACTTTATTTACATCTGCTCCTTCATCTATCAAAATTTTAAATATTTCATGATTTTCATTTGCTTTTCCGGTTGTACCAGATGCAAAATGTAATGGGTTATTATTATCTTTATTTATTCTATCAGCATCTGCTCCTTTATTTAGAAGAGTTCTAATTACCTCTGTATTTTCATTATACACAACCCCAAAAGTTAAAGCAGAAGATTCAGCATTATTCTGTGCTTTAACATCAGCACCATTATCTATTAGTGTGTCTATTATTTCTGAATTGCTGTTATTTTTTGCAGCAATCATCAGCGGACTATAACCAGATTTATCTCTTGTGTTGATACGAGCTCCTGCATTTATTAGTTCTTTTACTACTCCCAGGTTTTCGTTGTGTTTAACCACATGCATTAATGGTGTTCTTCCATTATCATCTCTTGTATTAACTTCTGCTCCTGCATCAACTAAATATTTTATTACAGATGGATACTGGGTATTTTGAGCTGCAAAACTTAAACTGGATAAATTATCATAAATTCTATTTTTTAAATTAACTTCTGCTCCTGCATCAATAAGCATCTTTATTATATCAGGATGTCTATCATTTTTTACAGCAATCATTAATGGTGTTATTTCATGGCGGCCTTTTGTACTAACACTGCCTCCATTTTTTAAAATCAGTTCATATATTTCTGGGTTGTCATTTTCCTGTGCAGCAGCAATTAAAGGATCAAATATTGGGGACCTGGAATAATCAACCCGGGCACCAGCTTCTATTAATGATCTTATTATTCCCGGATTTTCATTTGCTGCTGCATAAGTCATGGCATTTTTGCTGTAAAGAGTATCTGAAATATCTGCACCTGCATCAAGTAATATTTTAATTATCTCTGGATCATCTGCATTTTCAGCAGCATACATTAATAAACTTTGTCTATCTCTATTTCTTCTATTTACATCCAATCCGTAATTTATAATATCTCTAACTTTATCTGTTTGATTATTATCAATTGCTTTTTTTACTGATAAAGCTGTCACAAAATAATTTTCGCGAATAAATTCATCGAATTCTTCTGAATCTTTAAATACCAGTGAATCAAAATCTTCCTTCACTTCACCATCTTTTTCATTAAGCACATATATCCCTGCAGTTACTCTGTTATGGGTATTAAGTTCAAAAGTGATATGATATACTCCAGATTCGTCAAATTTCACTATTCCACCGGGGTTATCATCTTTTCTTATAGAATCAGTTATCTTCATAGAACCAGTTGAAATCTCTTCTTCCTCCATATTTCTTTTAATTTTTTTAATTTCATAATATAAAACAGTATGACCATTATGTATATCTTTTCCATATGTACTTACAACAATATCTTCTCCAGGATTAAATATATCCCTGGAAACTCCATCTGTTTTTGAAAAAGTTTCTGGTTTCCAGCTGGTATTGCTGAAAATTTCAACAGCAGAAACAGATGATACTAAAATAAAACTTAATAAAATAGCTGATAATAAAATTAATATTTTTTTTCTGATTGTTATCATCTCCCAATTTTTATAAATTAGTATATTTTGGTTCTCCCACAAAAAGAGTATTTGTGGATACATCGTATTTTTACTTTTGTTCTAATTAGCAATCCTGTTAGTTTATTATATACAGTAAATTAATATCTATCAAATTGAAGAAGAGTCAGTTTTATATTTTAAAGGGAAAAAAGACCATTAATATATTGATAAGATAT
>JBNJGL010000011.1:37790-51845 GCA_051747745.1 Bacillota bacterium
TATATAAAACTGCAGTCATATATATAAAATAAATCACCCCCAGGCCAAACCTGTTAATACAGGTTTCCTGAGGGTCTTTAAATTCTAATTATTATCCGGGATACTCGTCTGCTTCACTTCTACATTATCCTGTTGTGCAGATTCCTTAATTTTTTTACATTTTAGAAAGCTGTTCTTCAGAAAAATCACCGACATATGGCAGCTTATATGACTCACCTTTATAGGCTTTGATCATCAATATCAGCCAGAGTACTAAACCTAAAATTGAAAATAAAAATGAAATTAACCAGCCTAAAATAGGAATCCACCCAATTACCAGTGTGATTATAAATAAAGCAAGAAAGGTTACCAAAGACTGCATAGCATGAAATCTTACATATTCATTTTCCTTTTCTAAAAACAAAAATACAATTCCGGTAACCCAACCCAGCACATAACAGAGCAGAGCTTCCAAATTTTGATCAATTCCTAAAACAGTATTATTATCTGACATAATTTCCTCCTTATAAATATTTTCTGCCCGTGTAGTATCATATCAGGGTAAATACCAATCTCTCTTTAGTAATTCTAAATTCATCACAACAGGTTATCAAATATATAGAAATTAAATTATTACCATTTTATTTTAAAATATTTAGTTGTTGTCCATATATAAACTTTGCCCTTCAATACACATCCCTTATTATTATAATTATATGTTAATCAAATATTTCCTTTTTAATTTGTCAGACTGTATATTTCCGCATTACCATAATTATTATTTGCCCTATATTACCGACAGTTCACCGTAGTAATTTAGGTTTCTTGGATTTTTTGAATTTCTGATTAATAAGTATTACACAACTTATTTTGCACCACTCTGTTTAATCTTTCTAATAACACTTGACAATATACTATATTTTAATATACAATTATTATATATTAAATAATTACAGGAGGTAATAATATGAATTTTGCTGAGTTTATCAAAGAATCCCGAGTTAGTAATGATCTTCAGTACAATCAAGATGCCAGAGAAATTTTTGAATTTCTTTCTTTACCAGAAAATGTTGCTGAAATGATAATCTTTTCTGATATTGGGTTGCCTGCTCTTTCAGGAACTGCATTTAAACTGGAAGATAATTTTGCTGATAGTGATAACTTT
This sequence comes from Bacillota bacterium, assembly GCA_051747745.1. Lineage (GTDB taxonomy): Bacteria > Bacillota > Halanaerobiia > Halanaerobiales > Halanaerobiaceae > QPJE01. Next base: position 38,935 of record JBNJGL010000011.1, read on the forward strand.
CCTTTATCTAATAACTATAATAGGACAATTGTTGGACGTATGGTGAGATATATTTTGAGCTTTTACGGATATTCACCTGCATCAAATCAGAATGATAAAAGGCTGCGCAAATTTTCCAGAGCAAAATTATTTAAAACTGCTGCAGTATATGAGAAAAACAAAAATGCAAAACTTAAAATTGAATTTGAATCAGTAAAAATTATCTAATTTTTTTCTAAATACCTCTCTCCAAAAAATTTAATACCGGCTGATCCTAATGGAGCTGTTATAATAATAGCCAGAACAGCCATCGCAAGAATTAAATCTCCAGACTTAACACCAGCAGCGAGAGGTACAGCTCCAATGGCAGCCTGTACTGTTGCTTTTGGTGTATATGCAATAACACTAAAAAATCTTTCTTTCCAGTTGAGATCTGTGCCGATAAGAGAAATATATACTCCTATACTTCTGGCCAGAAGTCCCGAAAAGATAATTAATATTCCTGTCAGACCGGTTTTTAAAGCTAAATTGATATCAACTTCAGCACCAACAAGCACAAAAAGCATTATTTCAGAAAAAACCCATATTTTATTAAATTTGGATGCAAGTCTTGGGCCAAGCACATTATGTTTTTCTTTAAGAACAAAACCAATGACCATAACCCCCAGCAGAGCAGCAATAGGGATATAATCTTTTAAATAATCTTCAAGTCCTGTCATCAATATAGCCGCACTGAGCATAATGAGAGTTTTTTTAGTATCCCTGATATGATATTTTTTGAAGATATCCACCAGTACAAATCCACTAATAGCACCCAGACTGATTCCCAGCAGTATAGAAAGGGGAATATTAAAAAACTGTCTGGTAATATTTACAGAAGAACCGCCATAAAGTCCAAGAAAGGTAGAAAAAATAGTTATAGCAAAAACATCATCTATTGATGCACCAGCAAGTATAAGTGTAGGTATCCCTTTTTTCTTCCCTCTCTTCTTTTCGATCAGATCCAGCATCTGTGGAACAACAACAGCTGGAGATACAGCTGCGATTATAAAAGCAAGCATACCTGCCTCAATATAGGAAATATTAAAAATATAAACAGATATAATCATAACTGCAGTCCCTTCCAAAACTCCAGGTAAAAAACTCAATTTTAGAGCTGGAACACCTATCTGCTTTAAAGTATCTTTTTCTATTCCCAGTCCTGCCCTCAGAAGAATAACTATAAGAGCAATTTTGCGCAGATCTCCAGATACAGCCATTACCTCATCACTGATCAGAGACAGTCCATAGGGACCAATTATTATTCCTAAAATTAACATTCCCAGCAGCCCGGGAAGCTTTATTTTTGCAAAAAACTTACTGCTCAATAACCCAAAAATTATTATTACCGCCAGACTTAATGCCATATAAAACAGCCTCCTAATATTTAATATAATTGACTTATAAAATTATAATTCGCTTTTTTGTAAATAAAATACATTATAATTTACATTAAAAAAGGCTCCTACCTGAAAGCTTCCAGATAGGAGCCATTAATTACCAAATGTAATGTTTAAAGGTGAGCTCCATCACCATAGTATTAATTTTTGAATTTCTATTTTCTTTTTCTTTTTAACAATTACTGTTATAATATATAACAAAAGAAATGAACTTTCAAGAGATATTTATAAAATTTATGCTTGATATGGGAGAACCATGCTTAATTTAGTTAAAATTTTGATCCAAAATTCTAACCAGCTAATACAGCCTGGTTAATTTGGGTATAAATATAAGAAAAGAGGTCATAATATGGATGCAGATATAATAATAATTGGAGCCGGACCAGCCGGACTTTTTGCCGCAGTACAGGCCAGTCAGGAAGATAAAAATATAATAATTCTGGAAAAAAACTCTCAGGCAGGCAAAAAACTTTTGATAACAGGATCGGGCCAGTGTAATATTACCCATAGTGGGGAAGTAAGAGATTTTATTGATCATTATGGAGATAATACAGATAAAAATTTCCTCCGCTCTCTCCTCTACAGCTTCAGCAGCCGAGATCTGCTCGAATTTTTCCGCAGACGAGGAGTCAGCTTCACCTGTACAGATGAAGGAAAGTATTTTCCTGCTTCATTAAAAGCTGAAGATATTCTGGATGTACTACTTGCTGAATGCAGCAAAAATAATGTACAGATAAAATATAATAGCCCTGCTGAAAATATATATTTTTGTGAAGATAAAGATCAGTTTAATATTAAAACACCAACAGAAGAATACAGCTCCAGATATTTAATAATAGCTGCAGGTGGAAAATCTTATCCTACAACCGGTTCTACAGGTGATGGATATAAATTTGCGAAAAAATTAGGGCACAGTATTAATAAGCCAAAACCTGTATTAACTCCACTTTATATTGAAAATTATCAGTTTGCTGATCTTGCAGGAGTATCATTAAACGGAAGAGAAATTTCTCTCTGGAGAAAAGGCAGCCTGATAAAAAGGTGGTCCGGTGATCTGTTATTTACCCATCAGGGTATTTCTGGCCCGGGGATATTAAATTACTCCCGCTATATAGAAAAGGGAGATATTATAAAAATAAAACTGCTTAATTATAAAGATGTAGCTGAACTTGACAGCCTGCTTGTAAAAAAAATAAACAGCAGTGGTAAACAGCTGTTTAAAAATATAATAAAAGATCTAAATATTCCGGCCAGCCTGGCAGAAAATTTGCTCGGATTTGCATCTGTGGATAAAAATAAAAAAGCAGCTCAGATAACCAAAAAAGAGAGAAAAAAGACTGCTGAACTGCTCTTTTCTCTCCCCTTAAAAGTTAAGAATTTATGTGGTTTTAATAAAGCCATGCTGACCGCTGGCGGTATTCTCCTGGCAGAAATTAATCCAAATACGATGGAATCAAAAATTAAATCCGGGCTGTTTTTTGCCGGAGAAATTATGGATATTGATGGTGATACCGGTGGCTATAATCTTCAAATCGCCTTTTCTTCAGCTTATCTGGCCGGAAACAAATTAGCAAAACAGAATTAACAGATTAAACTTTTTCCACCTGGCCAACTTCATAATCATTTAATTTAACTTCCATTTTTTCTATCCTCTGCTCTTCAGAAGGTCTGTCTCTAAAATCTGTTTCAACTTCTGCAATCTCATCAACATTATCAATTCCTTCTGTTACCTTTCCAAAAGCAGCATACTGGCCGTCCAGATGTGGCGAATCCTGATGCATAATAAAAAACTGTGACCCTGCTGAATCAGGGTGGCTGCTTCTTGCCATGGAAACAACTCCCTTTTTATGTTTTAAATCATTGTCAAATCCATTGCTGGAAAATTCTCCTTTAATTGAATAACCAGGATTACCGGTTCCAGTTCCTTCAGGACATCCACCCTGAATCATAAATCCATTAATCACTCTGTGAAATATTAAACCATCATAGTATCCCTTTTCTGCTAAATCGATAAAATTATTAACTGTATTTGGTGCCTTTTCCGGATAAAGTTCCACTTTAATCTCTTTCCCGTCTTCCATCACTATCTTAACCTCAGGTTTTTTCAAATTAAATCCACCTTTCAATTTTTATTTTTCCAGACCTCACCTTCTGCATCAGTATTAATAAAAATTTATATCAAATCCATCTACTGTAAATTAACACTAAAAATAATTAATCATTTACTCCAGCTGAATACAAAACAGTAAGTCCCGGATAATTACAAATAGTATTATACATCAATGCTGAAAATATTGAAAGTGTAGACAGTTGAAATTTATACAGCCCTAAAAAAAACTGAAAAAATATTAAAAAAACATATTTTATAAAGTTTTATATATCACATGTGAATTTTGGGTTAATAACCCATAAATATCAACATAAAATAAATTTTAGATCTAAATCACTATTCAAAAAGAGAAATAAGCTTAAATCTTAAATTTTTACTCCATTTTTTGCTATTTTTTATAATCTAAATTGATTTCTTAGTCTGAAAATATTGACAGAAATTTATAGTGTGTTATAATAATAACAACATAAGTTATATTTTTCACATCAATACATATTAATAAGGAGGAAAATTTATGAAAAAAAGTTTAGCTCTATTTATCGCGATTTTTATGATTTTTACAGCAGTATCTGTTTTTGCTTTTGCAGAAAATACAGAAGCAAAAATTCTTGAGGGTACTGCAGAAGGATTTGGTGGTAAGGTAAGTGTGGAAGTGCTGGTTGATGATGATACCATTGTTTTTGTCAAAGCATTTGGAAGTGAAGAAACAGATGGGATCGGTACAAAAGCTCTAAAAGAAATTCCTTACAGAATCATGAAAGCAAATTCTACAGATGTAGATATGGTTTCTGGAGCAACATATACCAGTGAAGCAGTTGTATATGCTGTAAATAATGCACTTGATCCAGAAAACTATCCTGCTCCTGTTTTTGAAGAAAAAGAGAAGCAGAGCAAAACTGCAGAAGCATCAGAACTTTATCAGGGCTTTGGTCTGGCAAATAACGGTCGAGTAGGACCTGGTAAAGATGATACTGGTACACAGGTCTACAGCTTTAATGAAGTATATGCAAATGTACTCTTCGATGAAGATGGAAAAATTGTATTTATGCATGTAGATGAATTGGAAGTAGCAACACCCAATTATGACGGCAAAGGAATGCCTCATCTGAGTGGATTCCCAGGCCAGGGTGGATACAATATCGATGAAGACCACGATCAAGCAGTAGATGGAAAAACTCCTGATACAAACGAATATTTCCTTTCCGAAATTGACGGATGGAAGACTAAAAGAGAACGCGGTGAGGATTATGTTATGAGTGCTCTCGGCACCTGGGCAGATCAGATGGACACCTATGAAGAGCTGTTTGTCGGTATGACAGTAGATGAAGTTGAAGAATGGTTCTACAACTATACTGATGAAAACGGCAGACCTCTAAAGCCGGGTAAAGATAAGTATGAGGATCTCTCCTCTGACGAAAAAGACATGCTGGCAGATGTAACTTCCGGTGCTTCTATGAGCTTAAGTGATGCACACGGTTATTTCATTGAAGCTATCAAAGATGCATATGAAAACCGCTCTGCAGTAAATAAAGCAGATCAGGTTGACGCATTCGGCTTCGGTCTATCTCACAATGGCCGTATTGGACCTGGTAAAGATGATACTGGTACACAGGTCTACAGCTTTAACAATGTATTTGTAAGTGCTCTATTTGATGATGAAGGAAAAATAGCCGAAATTTTTGTAGATGAATTGGAAGTAGCAACACCCAACTATGACGGCAAAGGAATGCCTCATCTGAGTGGATTCCCAGGCCAGGGTGGATACAATATCGATGAAGACCACGATCAAGCAGTAGATGGAAAAACTCCTGATACAAACGAATATTTCCTTTCCGAAATTGACGGATGGAAGACTAAAAGAGAACGCGGTGAGGATTATGTTATGAGTGCTCTCGGCACCTGGGCAGATCAGATGGACACCTATGAAGAGCTGTTTGTCGGTATGACAGTAGATGAAGTTGAAGAATGGTTCTACAACTATACTGATGAAAACGGCAGACCTCTAAAGCCGGGTAAAGATGAGTATGAAGACCTCTCCTCTGACGAAAAAGAGATGCTGGCAGATGTAACTTCAGGTGCTTCTATGAGCTTAAGTGATGCACACGGTTATTTCATTGAAGCTATCAAAGATGCATATGAAAATAAAATTGATCTTAATTTAATTATTGAATAACAGCTGAATTTTAGATCAAACAATATACTACATCTTAAATGATATATCAAACTTCAAAACTAAAATAAGTATAGAAACAGAATATATTATCGATTTATCTAAAGCGGTCAGTCAGATTCATACTGACCGCTTTTGTTTTTTAAAAAACAATTTTTTAATTATTTTCTGTCACTGAAGCTTAAATTCATTTTTTAGATATTCAAATTGACCCTCCTCGGGGCAAGCCCACGAGGTTTGCTAGCAGACTATAACTTCTATCACATATTAAACACTGCAGCTGTATTTATTCCTGTTCTCTCCACTATTTATATCTTTAAGCAAAAAATATTTTCCTGAATCTGAAGAAAAAAACACAAAATTAAAAATAGTAAAAATCACCGCACCTAAACCAACCAGAAAAATTGGAGAAATGAAATTTATCAGATAACCGGAAATTAAAAGAGAAAGTGGAACGATTATCTTTATAAGGCTGAACTTAACACTTATTACCCGGCCCAATATTTTTTTAGGAACAATTTTTTGTATTAAAACATTTGCTGGTATATCTATCCAGGCTACAGAAATACCACATAAAAACATCAAAATAGAGTAATATATTAAAATATAAAATTCTTCTGGAACTTCTGAATAAAAAATTAAAGGTAGAACAAATAATATAACTCCACCACCTGTTAAAAATATAATCTTTTTTAGCAGTTTGCTGTAAGATATCATATTTAATATACGATCTGTCATAAATGCCCCCAGAATCATACCTACAGGAAAAGCCCCCTGAATTATACCGTAAAATGAAGAGTTGATATTCCATATTTTGTTCAAAAGATATGGAAGTGGTACAATTATTGTAAAGTTAAAGAAAAAATTAAGAGAAATAAATATAAAGACAAGAGATTTAAGATATCTGTCACTAAAAATATATTTATACCCTTCTTTAAATTTGAGAAAAAAGTCTGCAAAAAAATTATATTCTTTATCAATCTGAATACTATCCAAATCATTTTTTATATCAGCTTCAGAGCGGTTGAATTTGTAGTCTATAAAATATTCAATTACAGCAGCTCCAATAAAAGAAAAAGCATTAAATAAAATAAAAAATTCTATATCAAAAATAGCATAAATCATTCCCCCCAGCATTGGGCCAGCAATAAAAGAAACCGATTCTATTACTCTGGCCAGAGAATTTATTTTAACCAGGTTTTCCTCTTTTACTAAATCCGGTTTTGCTGATTCTGCTGCAATATCAAAAAATACAGTTAAAGATGTCATCACAAAAGTGCTAATATAGAGAACATTAACCGAAAGACTGCTGTTTGCAGCATAAAAATATACCAGTGCTAAAAATATTCCATTTAAAAAATCAGAACCAGCAATCAGCAGTTTTTTATTTAATCTATCGGCCAGCACTCCTGCAAATGGATTAATAATCACGGCTGGAAGTGTATATAAAACCAGATTAACTGCAAAGGTAAAACCTGACCCTGTTGATTTTAATAAATACAATCCAATAACAAAAGCATAAATAGATGATCCAAAAAGTGATATCGATTTCCCTGACAAAAACAAAATTAGATTATTATTTTCCCTGTTCCAAAAATGAACTTTACTATGTTTGAAAATATTTTCTAACATTTATATCCCCTCCAAATTTGTCTTAACTACAGTATAAAATATGGAGGAAACTCGACTGCAACAGCAGTTAGCAAAAAATTATAACCAAAAACAACTAAAAGGTGGAGTTAACTCCACCTTCTTAATTTCAGCTGATAGGAATATATCTGATCCCCAATCTGTGCAAACCGCTCATATTCTCCTATATATTCTTCTATTTTTTCTATCTCTGACTTAACCTCTTCTTCTATTTGAAATCCAAGTTCAATAAAAGCATCTTTAATATTTTGAAATTTAAAATATTTCCTGAGATTTTCTGGAACAATATTTTTAGGTCCAAATCTGTGGTATATAATAAATGTGGCAAGTACTTCAATATTATTTTTTAGATAATCATCCAGCAGCTCAGGCAGAAAACCTTCTCTTTCAAAAGAATAGCCAGTTATACCGGTAAAATCCAGCATATAATCTACTGTATTATTTTTAAAAGGAAGTTCAGGTAAATCAGCATTTATAAAAATTATATTTTTCTTCTGCTGAGAAAACTCCAGAGTTTTTTTAAGAAAAATATTATAATCAGGATTTTTATCCACACATATATATGTACAGTTTTCCGGCAGCTCATTATAAATATGGCGCAGCAGAAATCCAAATCCGCTTCCTGGTTCTAAAATGATTTTCCCCTTCAGATTTTCAAAATCAATCTCTCTCTTCATCCATTCCAGACCTCTATATGTTTTATCCATATAGTCGGAATCAGTTGTTTTAACATAGCTCTCAATGTGGTTATCTTCTCTATTAGCAATATTAAAATCCATATTCTCTGCAGCTGGATCATAGGAATACAGAATCCCATCCTTAATCATTAAGCTTCTGCCGCAGCTGCATTTAAGTTCACCTTCCAATATCTGATTATCTGCCACACTGTCTGCTGATAAACTCAATTCTCCACCACAGTCCGGACAGGAAAATAGAGGCAGAGCAGATAAATCAATCCCCATTCTATACGAACTTTCAGCACCATCAGAAAGAAGTTCACTTAGTCTTTTATTCAAATCTTCCCTGGCATTTATAAGCTCTTCAATTCGGGCTTCAATATCTTCTATTTTACTCTTAAAAAGATTTTGATAATAATTATTTTTCTGATATAAAGTAAGCTTACCGATCCTCTTAAAATATAAAATCTCTTTAATCTCCTGCAGAGAAAATTCCATCTCTTTAAGCTTCAATATTTCTTCAATATCAGACCGGCTTTCTTCATCAAAATAATACTGGCCGCCTCTTTTTTCTGGAACAATCAAATTTAATTTTATGTAATAGCGGATCGTATCATAACTTAGATTATATTTCTGAGAAAACTCCCTTATCCTCATTTTTATTCCCCCACAGCAGGAATACTTTCCCTGAATTTAAATTTACTTGTACCACAATTGTTTAAAAAATTATTTAATCTATAGCTTTAAATCGAAAATACGATTTAGAAATAGACATGTCAATATCTATCATTATCTTTCTTTTTTTATACATCTTTTATAGAAAAAGATCCCAGCGCTCTTCCTTAAGAAAGTTACCCCATATTTCATGTTCTTTTGTTTCAGTTATTTCGAAACCATATTTATTATAAAGGTGTCTCGCTGCATCTAACTCACTTACAGTCCAGAGCAGAATCTGACTGTATTCTCTTTTGCGGGCAAAGTGCAGCAGGGTTTTCATCAATTTATTACCAAGACCATAACCTCTAAACTCCGACTCAACTAAAAACCACCTTAATTGTCCCAGCTCATCATTTTCTTTAACAAGGGCAATGGCTCCTGCAAAGCTGCCATCTATCTCAGCAACCCAGATATTTTCTTCATCTTTATTATGATTATTTTTAAACTCATTTATCGCATCACCAACATATTCTCTAAATGACTCTTTCTCAAAATTATACTCATCAAAATAAAGTTCTACATGTTTTTCTGTGATAAGTTCAATATCCTCTTCGACAAAATCCCTAATAACAACCTTCTTCTCCAGTAAATCATTTTTATTCCTTTTATTCTCCATTTGCTCTCCTCCTCTATACTTTAATACTCTAAATGGAATTATATATTATTATATCATTCAAATCTTTATATGAAAAGTCCATGCAAAAACAGCTGTTATCAGGTATACTGAAGCCACACAAGTTAATTAATTTAAATTTTATTTGACATTACCCCCGGACTGGGTTATACTAAACGGGCTGGACATTAAAAATATATGAAGACTTGTCCAGAGACAACTAGGAGGAATTTATTTAATGATTTACAATGGTAAAGTAAAATGGTTTAATGACCAAAAGGGTTTCGGTTTTATTGAGAGAGAATCTGGCGACGATGTATTTGTTCACTTCTCTGCTATCAACAGTGATGGTTTTAAGAGTTTAGAAGAAGGACAGGAAGTAGAATTTGAAGTAGTAGAAGGCGACCGCGGCCCACAAGCTGAGAATGTTGTTGCAGTATAAGGTTATTTAAATCTTTTATATATAGCAACTGTTCCCTGACTATATTTCTTTAGTCAGGGATTTTTATTTGTAACTAAAAAAAGGAAGTGAAAATAGATTTGCAAAAAATTAAATTTGAAGAATTAAATGTATCAAAAGATATATTAAAAGCAGTAAATGACATGGGATTTGAAGAGACAACACCGATTCAGACAAACTCTATTCCAAAAATTTTGGACAGAAAAGATATTATTGGACAGGCACAGACAGGTACAGGAAAGACAGCAGCCTTCGGGATTCCTCTTCTTGAGGAAGTAGATATAGAAAATAAAAATCCGCAGGCAATTATACTCTGTCCCACAAGAGAACTTGCTATTCAGGTAGCAGAAGAACTTAAAAGACTGGCAAAATACAAGAGAAACTTATATACATTACCGGTTTATGGTGGTCAATCTATAAAAAGACAGATCAAAGCTCTCAAAAAAGGTGTTCAGGTAGTTATAGGAACCCCAGGCAGAGTTATGGACCACATCAGACGGGGAACTTTAAAACTTTCAAGTATAGATTATGTTGTTTTGGATGAAGCAGATGTAATGCTGGATATGGGATTTGTAGATGATATTGAAACAATACTGAAAGATATTCCAGAAGACAGACAGACACTCTTCTTTTCAGCCACTATACCGAGAGCTATTAGAAATTTGAGCAAAAGATATCAAAAAAACTCAGAATTCATAAAAGTAGCCCACGAAAGGCTGACAGTTCCAGGGATTGAACAGAATTATTATGATGTAAGAAGAGGTAACAAATTAAAAGTACTAACAAGACTGCTGGATTATCATACTCCCAATCTTTCTATAGTATTCTGTAATACCAGGAAAATGGTTGATGAACTGAATATTCAGCTGCAGGCAAGAGGATATTTATCCGATTCCATACATGGTGGTTTAAATCAGAACCAGCGCGACAGAGTTATGGAAAAATTCCGCACCGGAATTATAGAAATTTTAGTTGCCACAGATGTTGCAGCAAGAGGTATAGATGTTGATGATGTAGAAGCAGTATTTAATTATGATGTTCCACAGGATACAGATTATTATGTACACAGAATAGGCAGAACCGGAAGAGCCGGAAAAACCGGTCAGGCATTTACATTTATTGTTGGTAAAGATATTTATAAACTGAGAGATATTCAGAAATATACCAAAACCAAGGTTAAACGCCAGCCGATCCCTACTGTGGATGATGTAGAGGAAGCAAAATTTGAGCAGTTCATAGATGAATTATCCGATTATATGGCAAAAGAACGCCTCGGCAGATATATAAAAGTTATCGAAGATCTGCTTGATGATGACTATACAGCAATAGAAATTGCAGCAGCTTTAATGAAAAAATCACTGTCTGCGGATGATGATGATATAGCCGAAATAAAAGATTTTGGTGACACAGGTGCAGAACCCGGTATGGTAAGACTATTTGTTAATGTTGGTAAAAAAGATAGAGTCTCTCCCCGCCACATAGTTGGAGCAATTGCAGGAGAAACAGGTCTATCAGGCAGCCTTATTGGTGCGATCGATGTTTTTGAAAACTTCACCTTTGTAGAAGTGCCAAAAGAAAGCGGACAGGATGTTCTGCAGATAATGAAGGATAATTATATAAAAGGCAATAAAATCAATATAGAACCTGCAAAGCCCAGATAAATCGGTACAAAATTAATGTGAAATGAATTTACAAAAATAATAAATAACTTTATATTGATATAATAGTAAAATCCCCTTATAGTGGAAGATGAGAAATCTGTCCGCAAGGGGATTTTTTAGCTGTTTATTTAAAGTTTTAATATGATATAAATTGAAATTAATTTTTGTGGGAGAGGTTCACAGCAGATTAAACAACTTCATTATATCCTGATCAGTAGTAAATAGATCAGTTTATTTAAGAAGCTTTTTGTATACCTTTTCTGCTTCTTCTCCCATATTCATAATAGAGTATTTCTGTGCCATTTTTAGTGCGTTTTCTGATGTTTCTGCTAATAATTCATCATCTTTCATCAACTTCATAACTTTTTCTGCCCAGCTCTCCACGTCCTCTTCTGTTTTATAACCGTTAAATCCATTTTCAATCACATCATCTATTCCACTTGATCTAACTGCAACCACTGGAGTATTACCGGCCATAGCCTCAAGTAAAACCATTCCCTGGGTTTCACTTGTAGATGCAAAAACAAATAAATCTGATGCCAGATAATATCTGCTGATTTCCTTAAAATCTACACTTCCCAGCAGATCCACACTATTATCCAGATTATTTTCTTTAAGATAATCCTGCAGGTTATTCCGTTCCGGACCATCTCCAAGAACAATCAGGCGGAAATTAAGATCAGAATTTTCCTTAATATACTTAATTCCATCCAAAAGAAAATAGAGATTTTTTTCTTTAGAAAGACGGGCAACAGTTATAAGCAGTATTTCCTCACCGGCAAGCTCACTGCGCAGACTGGAAATTGCATCTTTATCTATATCGTAATTATCAAAATCCACTCCAGTTGGCAGAACTTTAATAAAACGTTTGACTCCAACTGCCCTCAAGTATTCTCTGGTAGAATCCGTAGGTGTAAACACGGCATTTGCTCTGTTGGAAAAATGCTTTATCATAAGATGAGCAAATCTATTTTCAAAAAGTTTTCGCAAAAACAGAAATCCCGGTATATAGTGGGCATATTTTTCCAGCCGTGTATGATAGGTAAAAACCACAGGAACATTGTATTTGTGTCCTAAAGACATCCCTTTTGAACCAAGCCAGAACGGGTGATGACAGTGAACAACATCAAAATCATTTTTGTAAAACTCATTTTCTATCTTTCTGGAAAAAATATTGGTTATCGGAATATCCATTCCACCCTGTTTGTGATAATAAAGTAAGCTGCAGCGTATAATATCTGCTTCATCTTTATCAAAATCAGGATATTTAGGGGCAAATATTTTAACTTCATGGCCGAGTTTGCGCAGAGCCCTGGACAGCCTTTCTATAGAGATCGGTACTCCTCCAATAACAGGAAAATAATTGTTGGTAAACATAGCAATCTTCAGCTTTTTGTTCATTTCCACTTCTTCTGAATAGGAAAAATTGCGGTAA
>JBNJGL010000012.1:0-15843 GCA_051747745.1 Bacillota bacterium
TAAATCTCCATTTTTTATTTCCTTTTTTATCTGTTCAATAACCATTTCGGTTGTTGAATTTCTCTTTATGTTCTCAAAAGCCATTTAATTACAGCTCCTCAATAATTTTATATATATAGATTTAAGTTTAAATTTACATTCTATAATAAAATTTTAAATAATCAATATATCCAAAGATTTTATAATAAAAGTTAATTATCTTATCTTAAGTAATTATATCACCTTTAAAATTTTAATTCAAATGTTAGAATTTCAATAATAATTACTAATATTAAAAGATATGTACAGACGATGCCTTAAATGTAATATATACTTCTTTCCCTTTAAATATATCTATATTTTTAGATGATTGTTTTGTAATACAGGCGAAAATTTCAACACCAATATCAATCATAACTTCTAGATAAACAATTTTATCCACTATATGTATAATCTCACCTTTAAAACAATTAAGAGCTGTTGATTTAAATTTTTCATTAGAAATAATAATATTTTCAGGTCGTATTACAATATTAGATTTATTTTTACAGGAACCAATTACAGAAATATTTATTAGAGAGTCCTGTCCTTCTATTTGTACAACATTATTTTTTATTTTTTTAACAGAAAAAATATTTTTAGAATCTATAAAGTTTGCTACAAAATTATTAGCCGGCCTTTTAAATATTTCATCTGAATTTCCAATCTGAATAATATTCCCTTCATTCATTATCGCTATTCTATCAGCCAGAGCCAGTGCTTCTTTAAAATCATGAGTCACATGCAGAGTTGTTGTTTTTAATTTATTGTGTATTTTTTTTAATTCAGTTTGAAAACTTTCTTTAGTAGATGGATCTAAAGCACTGAGAGGTTCATCAAGCAGCAGCACCTGAGGGGAAGTGATTAATGCACGAGCAAGAGCCACTCTCTGCTGTTCTCCTCCACTTAAAGTTTTAACATTTCTATTTAATAAATTGTCTATAGAAAATAATTCAACAATTTCTTTGACTTCTGATTTTATTTTGTTTTCCTTTACTCCTTTAATATTTAAACCAAAAGCAATATTATCTTTTACATTAAGATGGGGAAACAGCATATAATCCTGATAAACCATTCCAACTTTCCTATCTTCAGGTGGATAACCGCTTACATTTTTATCATCAAAGAAAATCTGGCCTTGATCAGCTTTAATTAAACCGGCTATTAATTCCAATAATATTGTTTTACCTGTACCTGTAGGTCCAAGAATAACGAGATATTCTCCTTTTTTTACATCGAGATTTATATTATTGATTGTAAAATCAGATAGCTTCTTTCTTATATTCTTTAATTTAATCATATACTTTCCTCACGATCTCTTTGAGACATGTCCATTCGGTTATTTACTAACCTTAAAATGATAAATATTATTAAACTTGCTATAACCATTATTGCAGCAATTGGACGAGAATATTTAAGTCCAAATGAAGCAAACCTTTCATAAATCAGCACTGGTGCAGTCATAGGATGATATGCCATAATGACTACTGCACCAAATTCAGATAATCCTCTTGCCCACATCATAAGAGAACCTGAAATAATGTGACTGCTGTTTAAAGGGAGGGCTATTTTAAAAAATGTCTGAGCAGGTGAAGCTCCAAGACTGCGGGAAACTTTTTCTAATCTGGGATCAATCGATTTAAAGCCTTCTAAAGTATCATTCAATAAAAAAGGCATTCCAACAAACATCATTGCAACAACTATCCCGGAAAAACGACCAACAAAACTAATGCCAAATAAATTAAAAAACTTACCCAGAAAAAAATTGCTCCCATAAACTGTAAGCAGAGCAATACCTGCAGCTGTATGTGGAATTATAACTGGAAGATTCATTATACCTTCAATAATAACTTTAGCAGAAAAATCAGCCCTGGCCAAAAAATAGGCCAAGGGGATTCCAAGAATTAATGAAAGCAGCGTAGCAGCCAGTGATGCTTTAAAGGTAAGTAGAATTGTACTGTATACTTCTTTTTCTTTTGCTGTGTTAACTAAAAGTTCAGGATCTGAACCAAAAACTAATTTAACTATAGGTGCCAGCACAAAAAATATGAGTATTATTGATAATATTGTAACTGCAAGCTGAAACCACGCTTTTTTTATCATTCTATTCTTCCTCAACAAATTCTTTTATTTTATCTGGAACAGCATTAATATTGTTAACAACTCCAGGCACAATTGAAGGTTGACCATTTTCTTCCATTATATTTTGACCTTCAGGACCAACTAAAAATCTGACAAATTCTACTGCACCTTCTTTGTTAGGAGCATTATTAGGAATAGTAACACCATAAACCATTGGTTTTCCTGTCTTAGTTATTTTTTCTCCCGGCTTTTTACCAGATACATCAAATTTAGCTTTTGCATAGAAATCACTGTATTCATTTGTTTTTAGATTTATTTTATCAGATAATGTTATAAATGGCATTCCATGCTGCTGTGCCACAGATCTATAGATAAATATATAATCCAGCTCTCCCGCTTCTAATAATGCCAGAAGATCAGTTTCTTTGGGTCTAACATTTCTTGCAGGACACCCATTGCTTAACTTTTGATATAAATTTTCTTCATTATAGTGCAGTTCAGCGAGTTTCCAAACCAGCTGACTTCTATATCCACATGGATCAGCATTAGGATCAGAGTGGCCATATTCAACATCATCTTTCAAGAGAATCTTATACCAGTTTTCGCTATTAATTTCATCAGCATATGCTGAATGTTCGGTAAACATGATGGCCATTTCGTTAGTTGCAAAATTTAAATACCAGTCTGTATAATCAGGAATCATAAGGCTGTCTATTACTGTATAATCTGCTGAAACCATAACATCTGCTTTTCTGTTAAGATCAGTAATTTTTCTGGCACAGGTTCTGCTTCCTGCTGCCTCACGCACTACATCAACCTCAGGATATTTATCTTCAAAGGCTTTTTCCATTTCAGCAAAAGGAATACTTAAAGAACCAGCATGAAAAATAAGGACCTCACCTGAAATATCAGCCGCCATAATTGAACTATTAAATAAAGACATCGCCATTAAAGAAATAAGAAGTACCACTAAAAATGTTTTTTTCATTATGTACACTCTCCTTTGAGTTTTTGAGTCTCAAAAGAAAAGAGAAAAAAATAACCGATGCATAAAAAGACATCGGTTAAAATGTCTCCTTTCCAAATAGGGAGGCCTATCTGTTTCCTGATAGACCCTAACGGCTTAGATACCTTATTTCAACTCTGATTAAGCAGTTAAACTTTAGATATAAAAGCTCGAAGACTCATATTTTAATTTATTTATGTTAATACAAGTATATATTAGCACTTATTAAATGTCAAAAAATAGCATTACTTATCCACCGGCAATGAGATTATAAATAATAATTTCATCACCTTCTTTAATTTTATAATTCATATCTACGTTTCTACCGTTAGCCAAAATAATCTTGTTTTTATCTTCTGGTATTTTAAAATATTTTACTAGATCTTTAACAAAATAATTATTATCTATTTCTAACTTTCTATTATCATCCAATTTATCTTTTCCATACTTTTTAAATTGATTTATTAATTTCACTTTAATTTTCATTTTGTCACCTGCTAAGCAAATTCTCCAAGCCCAAGTTCTTTCAGCTTGCTTTTTTCTGGTATTCCAGTTTTTTTATTCCAGTCTCTTGCTTCATAGTATTCATTCAACATTGCCGGAAAATCTTGTATGGCACAGTCTTTTACATCATGGTAATCACCAAATTCAGGTACTGCTCCCATTCGGGGATGAATCATATCATCTTCTTTTGCAAATCCTTCTCTTATGTTGAATAACTTCTGCAGATTGATTGCTCTTTCTCCTATTTCAAGTAAGTCCCAGCCATCTACTTTCCAGCCGGTTAATCCTTCTAATATCTCTGCATATTCTTTTATTCCTGCTCCTACATAAAACATAAATTTACATGTTCCCATTATATCAGGCAGTGTTCCTCCATCCTGCAGCAGTTTTACTTCTTTTCCTTTGCCTTCTTCATCCCATTTATCTACCTCTTCTGGATCTGTTAAACCAAAATCAGATAGTTCAAAATCCATTTTACCTCCATCATAACCCATTGCTTCTACTGGATGTATGTGGCATGAGCCTCTGCTTCCTGTCCCATATGATACTGCCAGTGCTTTTCCAGAACGAGGATCATGTGCTGGTGCTTCCAACCCTTTTACCTGTACTGCAAACTCTTCTGCTTCTTTTCCTAGCTTCTCTGCAGCTCTTTTTACTCCTTTTGCCAGCAGTTTACCAATTCCTTCTCTTTTTGCTATTTTCTCTACCAATACTGGCAGCACTTCTCCGTTTCCCCAGCTTAAATCAAGATTATCAACATCACTGTCACTTAAAAGTCCGTGTTCATAACATTCCATCGCAAAGGCAATCGATGCCCCGGTTGAAATTGTATCTATACCATATTCGTTGCATAAATAATCACAGTGTACTGCTATATCCATGTCCTCATTTAAAACAAATGCTGTAAAGGCTGCTATAGTTTCATATTCTGCTCCTTCATGCTGAGGTGTCCTGTATTTTCCTTCTTTCACCTCTGCTATACGACCACAACCTACCGGACATCCTCTGTAACACTGTTTGTTTGACACAAGATTGTTTTCATAAAAATAATCGTAGAGCTCTTCTCCTTTACCCCAGGAGTTTGCATTCCAGTTTTTAGTAGGAAAATCGCCAGATACATCACAGGCTCCTAAGTCTCCTACTGTTCCATGTTCTCTAAATGCCTTGCTGTCAGGATGCTCTCTTATCTTTTTATTTGTTTTTCTTACTGCTTCCATAAACTTATCTTTATCTGCTATATCTACTTTTTTATCTCCTTTGGCAGCTATAGCAAGAAGATTTTTGGAACCCATTACTGCTCCTGCTCCACCACGTCCGACTGCTCTGTGGTTTATCATAATAGCAGAGTAGAGCACTTCATTTTCTCCACCCTGACCTAT
The DNA here is from genome assembly GCA_051747745.1 of Bacillota bacterium. GTDB lineage: Bacteria > Bacillota > Halanaerobiia > Halanaerobiales > Halanaerobiaceae > QPJE01. The sequence goes on from JBNJGL010000012.1 coordinate 4,990, forward strand.
AGTAAGAATTGAATATCCTTCTCCAAGGTCTTCTTCTATTTTTTCTGCTTTTTCTGTAGAGCTTTTTCCTGCAAGATGAGCTGCATCTTTAACCACTACCTTTCCATCTTCTACTACAAGATAGGAAGGTTTTTCTGCCTTATCTTCAACTATAAGGAAATCATAACCTGCTGCTTTCATGGCAAAACCAAATTCATCACCCACCCGTGCTTCTCCCCAGGTTCCTGTAAGCGGTGATTTAAAACACACTTCAAGACTTCCTCCTCCTGGCACACGGCGGTCTGTCAGCGGACTTGTGGCAAGAACAAGTTTATTATCTCTGCTGAGTGGATCTATTCCTTTTTCTAGTTCTTCATAAAGAACCTTTATTCCATAGCCTGATCCACCCAGATATTTTTTCAGCACATTTTCTTTTAGATTTTCTTCTTTTACTTTTTCTTCACTTAAAGAAACTCTTAACTGTTTACCGGCATATCCGTACAACTTCTCTGTCATTGTTAGCCTCCTTTTTGAAATAATAATAATATAATGTAAAATAACCAAACCCGCTTTTAAGATCTACTCATTAATATAATTCCCTAATGAACAGAATAGATCCTTTTATACTACAGTACTTTTTTTAACATTTTATCTATCTTTGCTTTATGAGCTTCTGTTAATGGTAATTTAGGTGAGCGAGAATATCCGCCACATGCTCCTCTTTGATCCATAATATATTTTACTACCTGCACCAGTTTACCTGAACTTTCTAATTCAATACAGAAAGGTAGAAGTTTATTGTATATTTCTTTTGCTTTTTCATAATCTTTCTCATTTGCTGCAGCTTCAAATAATTCAGATGAAAGTTTAGGAAATGCATTAGAAACTACTGATACCCATCCGCGTGCCCCAAAGAAAAATGATTCTAAAGCCAGTTCATCACAGCCGCAAAAAGTTGTGATTTTATCTTCCTGATTTCTTTCAATTTCACGCAATCTGGTAATATCACCTGTTGATTCTTTTATGTATTTAATATTGTCTTCTTCTGCTATAGTTAAAACAGTTTCTAATTGTATATCAACTCCTGAAACACCAGGATTATTGTAAACCATTACTGGAATATTAACAGCTTCATTAATTAATTTAAAATGTTCAATAATCTCTTCCTGAAGTGGATTAAAATAATAAGGTGGTAAAACTAATACTCCATCAGCACCAATTTTTTCTGCATGTTTTGTATTTTCTATTGCTCCTGCAGTACTATCAGAGCTTGTTCCAATACAGACGGGTATACGCCCATCGACTTTATCTACAACAAATTCTGCCACTTTCTTTTTTTCTTCTTCGCTCATAGTTGTAAATTCTCCTGTGCTTCCTAAAGGTAAAACACCGTGAATACCATTTTCTATATTCCACTCAATATTTTTGGCTAATCCCTCAAAATTAATATCACCGTTTTCTGTAAAAGGTGTTGCTAAAACCGCAAAAGTTCCATCTAATTTTTTCATCATTTTTTCCTCCAGTTATGTTATTTTTGATTTAAAAAAAGTATAAAAAATTTTAAATCTGAGATCTTATTGATTAAATCTATTAAAGCTTAATTTCTCAAAAGACATTTCAAAATCTACAGGTAGTTCTAAATTTCCACCAACAATCATATTTTCTATAATTTTACCTGTGATTGGGGCAAGACCAATACCATCTCCTTCATGACCAGCTGCAATATAAAATCCAGGAATCTCTTCAACTTCTGATACTATAGGGAAATGATCTGGTACATAAGGACGAAGCCCTGCATATGCTCTTATTATATTTATATCTTTCATGACAGGAAAGAAACGAACTGCCCGCTGAGCCAGACCTCTCATTACATCTATTGAAACATTTGTATCAAATCCACAGAAACTTCTACTGCTTCCAATCAAAAAATTATTTGCCTGTGTTGGCTCAAAAACAAATGCTATACCAAGTTCATCTAATTTAGGATCAACATCTCTCTTATAATTTTCATCACCAAATTTAGCCATCATATAACCAAATTCAACAATTTTCCTTTTCCCTACAGGAAAAGTTTTTTCTGCTACAAGTATCTGTCCCTGCCTTGGTTTAATAGGAATATCAATTCCAACCATTTTCCCAATTTCAGGTGCCCAAACTCCAGCACAATTTACTATATTATCCGTATTTAATTTTTCTCCACTTTCAAGCACTACAGATTTTACACTCTTATTGTTATTTAATGTAATATCTTTAACTTCTGTATGATCATATATTTTTAGACCATTTTTTTGCCCAGTCTCTGTTAAAGCATATGCTAAAGCCATAGGATAAACAGAAGCATCACAATCTATCTCAACTCCTGCAATGATATCATCAGCCAAAAAAGGTTCATCTTCATGTACTTCTTCATAACTCATCATTCTCATTGGATATCCATCGTCAACCTGCTGTTTTACATATTCTTCAGCAACATTTTTTTCTTCTTCACTTTCAATAATATATATACTTCCCTTTTGAGTATATTCAAAATCATATTCAAGAGTATTATTTAATTCTTTAAACAACTGCTGACTTGTATATGCTAAATCTGTATCATATCCAGGCTGCTTGTCATGGATTAATACATTCCCATCACAGCTGCTGGAAGTACCAAATGCAATATCTCCTTTTTCTATTAGAGCTACATTTAGACCTGATTTTGTTAAATAATAAGAAACACTGCTGCCGATAACACCTCCACCAATTACTACAGCATCAAATTTATTCATCAGTTTTCCCTCCTAGAGTTCCAAAAGTAACCGGTCTTACAGGTGCTCTATCGGTTGCAGGATTTATTTCTGCTGGATTTTTATTTAATTCCTGACATAATATTCTTTCTACAATTTTTTCACAGGTTCTTCCCTGACAGAGCCCCATACCAGCTCGGGTTCTTCTTTTTACTTCAGTGACAGTTTTTGCTCCTTCTTTTATTGCCTGTTTTATTTCACCAAGAGTAATTTCTTCACAGCGGCAGATTATTATATCATCATTCACTTTTAGAATCCCCCTTTTTTCTCAATAATGCCATACCTCGAACATTATCGATATGTTTATCAGGAACAGATATTGTAACAACTGGTGTTTTATCAAAAGTTTTTGATGTTATAACTTTAGTAACCTGTCCTTTACACACATATTTTCCCTCTCTATCAACAGCATCAACTTTATCTCCTTTTTCTGGAAGAATAGGATATTCATAAGGAAAAGATACTGTGCTTAAATTTTCACTAAAAGTTTTATCTATTATAAATATTGCCAAGCCTGGACAGGCGGCAACACACAAACCACAACCTGTACACTTTTCTTCATCAAGTTCTGGTAAATTAGTTATTGGTTTTCCGACACCTATAGCTCCAAAATTACATGAACTTTCACACGGATTACAGGGAATTTCCTGACTGCATTCAATTACTGCAACAGGACCCTTTTTAAATCTTTCTTCAGAAGGATATCTGCCTCTTTTTTTGAGTTCCTCAGTAGACAAAAATCCTTTATCTGAAAGCCCCATATTCTCACTTCCTTTCAATAGTCGTATTTATATAAAAAATATTTAATTTTTAAAAGCTATTTTACTACTTTACTTAAATTTTGATAATCCTTTATTAATCGTTCTTTTGCTTTTAATCGTTTTTCTCCAAAAGGTCCCAATCTCAAACCATTTACTCTTTTTCTTATTTTATCTTTAATATTATTAGCTTCACTTTCATCAATATAATTTAATTTTAATGCAGCATCTATTCCAGCAAGCCTTCCTTCTTCTAAAGCAGTATTAGCTTCTTCAACTCCTGTCACATCACCAACAACATATATTCCTTCACATGTAGATTCCATATTTTCATTATGTATAGGAACCCAACCTCCAAGTTCAGGTATATAGGATTTCTGGCATCCATGCATGTTTGCTAATTCTCCAAGAGGTTTTAATCCTGCTGCTATTGTTATTACGTCAACTTCAAACTCTTTTTCTGTTCCTGCAATAATTTCCCAGTTTTCATCTACTTCTGCAATCACAGCAGATTTTACTCCTGTTTTTTCATCTCCTTTAGCCTCCACAATAGTATGTCTGGTAAAAATAGGAACTCCTGCTCTTTCTATTTTAGCCGCATGAACTCCATATCCACCAATAGAAGGTGCTGCTTCCACCAGACCAACAACATCAGCTCCTGACTGCAGCAGCTGATAAGAAACAATTAGCCCAACATTTCCCGAACCTATCATAAGCACTTTTTCTCCAGGTAGTACTCGATGAACATTGATCATCGTCTGCGCAGCTCCTGCTCCCATTACCCCAGGTAAAGTCCATCCTTCAAAATTGATAGCATTTTCTGAAGCACCGGTAGCAATAACTATTTTTTCTGCTTTTATTGTTTCTAATTTTTTGCTTCCATCTTCCAGCTGCCTTTCTACTGCTATATTTTTCTCTTTAAAAAGGCCACTAACAACACTATTTAACCATAAATCTACCCCTAATTGATCAGCTTCAGCAACTAAATCCTTGCCAATATCAATTCCTCTGGTACCAGAACGATGGGCGCTGGAACCAAAAAATTTATGTATTTGTTTAAAAAGCTGCCCGCCCGGCTTTATACTTTCATCTATTAATAAAACATCCACATTTCTTTTTGCGGCTTCTATTGCAGCAGTTAGTCCTGCTGGTCCTCCACCAATTACAACCATCTCTCTTTTATTCATGTTCTTTCTCTCCTTTACCAACACCATGCTGAGTTTCTATTACCATTCCTTTTTTAACTGGTGTTACACAGGTTCTAACATTTGGCTTTCCATCAACAATCATTGCACAATCTGTACACTGACCAATTCCACAAAAAATCCCTCTGGGTTCTTCTTTTTTCACAGTGTATCTATTTATTCTTATTCCATTAGCATGCAGAGCTGCTGCTATCATTTCACCTTTTTCTGCTTTAATTTTTTTTCCATCTACAGTAATTTCCACCAGTTCTTTTTGATCTCTTTCTCCCAAAATTGGGTGTTTTTCTATTCTTTTGTTCATCACAACATCCCTCCTTTTGCATTTCTTTATCTTCCCAGCAAAAATCCTTCTGAAATTGGATCTTCTGGATCAATAACCCATCTATTGAGTCCAGTCACATAAGCCCTCCCGGTGATTTGAGGAACTACAGCTTCAAATTCTCCTACTTTTATTGTATCAATTACTTCTCCCTTAAATTTTGTATCAATAATACTTTCAAAAGTTAAAGATTCATTTAATCCTATTTCACCTTTTGCATAAAGAGCTGCAAGTCGAGATGATGTTCCTGTCCCACAGGGAGAACGATCAATTGAACCCGGAGGAATGACAACAACATTTTTAGTATCACCATTTTCTGTTTTTGCTTTTCCACGAACCATCACATGTGTAGCTTCATTTATAAAATCTTTTTCCGGATGATAAATTTCTATCTGCTCATTAACAGCTTTTTTCACTAATTGAGCTTTCTCAATAATATTATTTGCATTTTCTGGAGTTAGCTTAACTCCCAAATCTTCATCATCAACTAAAATATAATAATTTCCGCCATAGGATATATCAACTTTCATTTTACCCAATCTTTCTACTTCCACTTCTGCATTTTCAGCAAAAAGAAATGCTGGCACATTTGCAAAAGTAACATCTCTAGCTATATTGTCTTTTACATCAACTTTAACTTTAACAAGTCCAGCAGGAGTATCAAGAGTAATCTTAGTAATAGGCTCTTCCGGCTCAATAATTCCAGATTCAATTAATGCAGTAGATACACCAATTGTGTCATGTCCACACATTGGCAGATAGCCTCCTACTTCAATGAAAATCACACCAATATCTGCTTCTTTATGACACGGTTCTGTTAATACAACCCCGGACATTACATTATTACCGCGAGGTTCATACATAAGAGCTTTTCTGATCCAATCCTGATTTTCTTTCATATAAAACATTTTTTCCTGCATAGTATCACCTGGAACATAAGGTATCCCACCAGTTATGGTTCGGGTTGGTTCTCCTGCAGTATGTGAATCAATTGTGCTAAAGCTGCGTTTAAATCGCATTATTTTGTATCTCCTTTCTGATCAAAATAACTTTTAATACAAATTATGATTTTTGATAAAAAAAATTATTTCTTCATTGTTATTAATATAATCCACCCAATGTTATAACACATGTTATGGTCATACCAGTTAAGGTAAATTAATTATATTATTTTACTGCAATCATGTCAAATATTTTTATTATTTACAATTCAAAAAATATAATAAATTATTTTATAAATAAAATTAGCGGCTATACCTGCAGATAAACCTCCAACAAAATGACTGGAGATTGCCATTGATATTAATTCTCTTCTATTCAATGCATCCATCATTGCAACATGGGTACTTAAAAATCCACTCCAGCACATCCCCATAGCTGTAAATACAGCAATTTCATTCCCGCCAATAATATTTTCAGCTAAAAATTTTGGAATTAAACTTAGAGCTGCCCCAACCGCTCCCAGTGCTGTTATTGGAAAAGCAATAGCTTCCGGGCTTTTGAAGCCAAATAATGGTCTGAGAATCGGTGATAAATATTCCCCAATTCTCGGTAATAATCTAACGCCTTCAAAAGCTTCTCCCTGATAGCCTCCTTCTGGCATTCCAAAAGTTAATATCATAATAATTGTACATATAATTAAAACTCCAGGTATTAAGCTTAAACCTATGTCAACACCAAGTTTTCCACCTTCCAGCATAGCACTCAACGCTCTTTCCAAAAAATTTGCTTCTACCTCTGCTGGTTCTTTTTTATTTAAAAAATTTCGTTCTTCCATATTTTCTAATTTTTCTTTATCAAAATGCTCAATTTCATTTTGATCAATATCCATATTTTTTTTCACTCTATAATTCATTATTCTCACACTTACTATACTTCCAATTATAGCTCCAAAATTACCAATAAGTGCTTCCTTCATAAATCCAAATCCTGCCATAAAAGTAGTTAAAATTAATCCCATACCAAATGCGGTTCCTAAATTACATAATGATGGAACTTCATATTTTCTAAAGTAACCTATATAACCTTCTTCTTTTGCAAGTGATATTATTGCAGGATTATCTGAAAGATATGTAGTTATTATTCCTAAAAATGAAACTCCCGGCAGCTTGTATAAAGGCCGCATTAAAGGAGCAAATATTTTATTTAATAAATTTACCAATCCAAATTCAGTAGCCATTTTACCAAATGCTCCTGCTAAAACAGCTATTGACATTATGTAAAAAACCGTGTCCATTAACAATTTATATGATGTCTGCATAAGAGTTGAAAACATATTTCCTATACCCATTTTAAAACCCAGGTAACCAAAAAAAACTGCTATTAATGTTATAAAAATTATAGTATCAGAATATTTTTTTATAAATGATATCTCTTTTGTTTCAGCTGTATCTGAAAATTCTTTTTTTTCTACAGTCATTATTTATCCTCCCAGGCAATCATATTTTTCTACATAATTACCACTAATTCAATAAAAGGTGCTGGTATCAGTGGAGTTTATATACCCGACACCAGCACTACTGATAAACAAATAATCTACTTTTTATTTTATTACTATCATTTCTTTATTGTAGTTATTTAATTTCTGACCTTTTCCATCTTCAATTAAAATTATATCTTCTACTCTCATACCAAATTTACCAGGTATATATATGCCTGGTTCAACACTAAAGGCCATACCATCTTTCAATTTTAATTTATTCCCCGTTTTAATAAATGGGCTTTCATGAACTGCTCTACCAATACCATGTCCAGTTCTATTTATAAAATTCTCGCCATAGCCGGCTTCTTCAATAATATTTCTTGCGGCCAAATCAACCTCTTCAGCTGTAGAACCAGAATTAGCTATTTCTTCCGCTTTTCTATTTGCTTTTAACACAATCTCATAAACTTTTTTCATTTCTTCAGTCGGCTCTCCAACAAATACAGTTCTAGACATATCAGAACAGTACCCCTTATATTTACAGCCAAAATCCAAAACTATTACATCCTGTTCTTCAATTACTCTTTTGTCACTATTATAATGAGGCTTAGAACTATTTGGGCCAGATGCAACTATTGTTTCAAAAGATAGTGATTCTCCACCATGTTCTAATAGTAATTCTTTGATTTTTTCTTTTATATCTCTTTCTGTTATTCCAGGTTTAATAAACTCAACAATATCTGCAGCTGCTTTATCAGCAATCGCTCCAGCCTTCTTTAAATATTTTCTTTCATTTTCATCTTTTATCATTCTTATCTGTGAGACGAAATCCTGACCTGAAATAAATTCAGAATTCAATTCTTCTTTCATTTCTAACATTTCAACTGCTGTTACTGCCTGATTAACTGCAATAACTTTATTTCTTAGATCATATTTTTTATCAGCTTCTCTAACAGCTTTTAAAAAACCTTCGCCATCTCCCCACTGATATATATCTTCTTCTTTACCTAAAACTTCTCTTGTTTCTTCATAATAAAGTTCTGGGCTAATATAGAAATGCTTTCCATTGTTGCCAATTACCAATCCTTTGAATCGTTCACCTGCCCAGGAATTTATTCTTGCAAAATATTCTAAATCAGTGTCTGCGCCAATAATCAAAAAATCTACATCATTTTCTTTCATAACTTCTGCCAGTTTATCAATTTTTTTCTGCCAGACCATGAATAATAACCTCCTTATATAATATATACCAAATTTGAAACATTATGCGGCTTCAGTTTCTAAAATATTAACCTGATCCTGTGTAGCTAAACTTACAATTATCAGTACCACTATTGCTAATGGACCTGCTATCACAATACTATTTAATCCAAATGGAGTACCCAATAAAACATCCCAGATAAGTACTGTTGCTCCTCCAGATATAATCGAAGCTAAACCACCAGGTTTAGATGCCTTTTTCCAGAAAAGAGCTGCCAGCAGTGCTGGAGTAATTGCTGCCCCATACATCGAATATGCATACATCTGCATGCTCAAAATATTCGGGAAAAATGTTCCCATAACTAATGCAGACACCGCCAGAATAAATATTGTTATCCTCATAGCAAGTAATTTACCTTTATCGGAAATATCAGGTTTGAAAAAATTTATGTAAAGATCATATACTATATTTGTAGAAGCAGAAAGTAAATAAGAATTAGCTGTTGTAACAAAAAGTGCTATAGAACATGCAATTATAAGTCCCCCAACTATAAGTGGAAGTCCCATTGCCACCTGAAAGAATGCTGTATCAGGATTAGCTAGTCCCGGGTATAATACTATTGCCATTACTACCATTGCAATTATTAAAATATCTAATAAAAGTGCCAGACCAAACAGTCCAAAACCGGATTTATTTGCTTCTTCCGGATCTTTAGCTGCTCCAAAACGCTGATAGAGATTTTGTTCTCCTAAAACAAGAAATATTGTAGGAAGCATATACCCTATAAGCTGGATATTTGAAAGTCCACCGGTGACTGTAGTTTTTTCTGCCGGTATTGAAGAAATTACTTCAGAAATACCTCCAGCCTGACTGACAGCTATAGGAAGACCAATCAAAATCGCTCCAAATATCAGTAAAGTACCTATTGCATCTGTATAAGCTACTGAGACAAGTCCACCTACCATAGCAAGAAATACTATAACAGCCGCACTGATAAGGGTGCCTGCCTGCACACTCATACCGGTAACAATATTTAATATATAGCCGCCAGCTTTAAATTGATAGGATACTATTCCTACATATGCAAGTATTATACATACTGCCACAAGAACTTTAGCTAAAACTCCATATTTTTTTTCAATCAATTCTGGTAAAGTATAGTTAACTTTTTCACGAATTCTTTTAGCCAAAAATAAGGCTATTAATAATAATCCAACTGGTTCACCAATTAAATGAATCATACCGGCTATTGGTCCTCGCTCATAAATAAAATTAGCGGTCCCAGTAATCATACCACTACCCATCCAGGTTGCCAGTAGTGTACCAACTAAAACTGGAAATGGAAGAGAACGACCGGCTCGAACAAAACTATCACTATCAGTAATATATTTTTTATTCAAATATACACCATAAAGAGAAATACCAATTAAATAAGCAAAAATAAAAATCAAATATTGTGTTTTCATTTTTTCAGCTCCTCAGATAATGTTCTGCCATTTTAATATGATAATATGATTAAGACTAAAACATCAATATAAAACAACTAACAAATAAAACTGTTGAATTTGAACCACTTATACACCCCCCCATATTGGTATGTAGTAATATGGTATGACCAGTTCTAGATATTATTTTATTATACTGTTTATAATTTGTCAAATAATTTAATTAATTATTATTTTCTATAAATTCACACTTATTATTGAGCATAAAAAAGCCTCCAGATAAATGGAGGCTAAATAACTTTCTTTTCTATTAAATTTCGCCCAACATGTCCTTGAGACTATCTTTGGCATCTCCAAGCAGGAGTTTTACTTTCTCACTTCTATAAAGAGAGTTTTCAACTCCAGCATAGCCTGGTTTTGTATCCATATCACAAATAATAATATTTTCCGCTTCATCCACGTTTAAAATAGGCATACCATAGATTGGTGTTCCTTCTGCTGTCTTTGCAGCTGGATTGATTACATCATTTGCTCCAACTACAATTACCAGATCTGTATCAGGGAACATCGGATTAGCCTGTTCAAGTTCCAGCAGTTTATCATAGGATACATCAACTTCTGCTAAAAGCACATTCATGTGGCCGGGCATTCTTCCTGCCACCGGATGTATGGCAAAGTTTACTTCCTTACCTTCTGCTTCCAGCTTATCATGCAGCTCTTTTACCTTTGACTGAGCCTG
>JBNJGL010000012.1:15943-39078 GCA_051747745.1 Bacillota bacterium
GCCGGGCATTCTTCCTGCCACCGGATGTATGGCAAAGTTTACTTCCTTACCTTCTGCTTCCAGCTTATCATGCAGCTCTTTTACCTTTGACTGAGCCTGGGCTAATGCCATTCCATATCCAGGTACTATTATTACATTCTCCGCATCTGCAATAATATCTCCTGTCTTTTGTGAGCCATCATCTTCACTGTTTTCTGTCTGTGTTTTACTATCTTTTTCTTTCTTATTCAGCTCAGATAAAATTTTAGTCAGAGATTCTTTTGCATCACCAAGAATCATCTCAGTATTTTCTGCTTCATAAAGTGAATTATCTACACCGGCATAACCGGGTTTTTTGTCGAGATTCATAATTAAAACATCATCTGCTTCATCCACGTTTAAAATAGGCATACCATAGATTGGTGTTCCTTCTGCTGTCTTTGCAGCTGGATTGATTACATCATTTGCTCCAACTACAATTACCAGATCTGTATCAGGGAACATCGGATTAGCCTGTTCAAGTTCCAGCAGTTTATCATAGGATACATCAACTTCTGCTAAAAGCACATTCATGTGGCCGGGCATTCTTCCTGCCACCGGATGTATGGCAAAGTTTACTTCCTTACCTTCTGCTTCCAGCTTATCATGCAGCTCTTTTACCTTTGACTGAGCCTGAGCTAATGCCATTCCATATCCAGGTACTATTATTACATTCTCTGCATTTTTCATTTTTGTATATATATTATCTTCTTCAGCTTCTTCTTTTTCTCTGGATTCATCATCTACAGCTTGATCTGAAGCAGTCTCCTCTGAAGTTGTTTTATCTTTAACTTCAGAAATAAATTTATCTTTCTTTTTATTGTTTTCCGCATTACCTGCTAAAACTTCAAATAAACTGCGGTTCATTGCCTTACACATAATCTGAGTTAATATTAACCCAGATGCTCCAACCACTGCACCTACAACTACAAGCAGTGTATTGTAAATTGCAAAACCGGCTATAGAAGCAGCAAGACCCGACATAGAGTTTAAAAGAGAAATAGTAATCGGCATATCTGCTCCCCCCACTCTAATGGCAAAGATAGTACCAAATATTAATGATAAAACCAAAATAACAAATATATAAAGATTTGCCTCAGCCTGAGTGGTGTATTTAAATGTTATTAAAAGTATAGAAACAGCTGTTATCAAAAGACAGAGAATATTCCAGAAACTATGTCCTTTTAATACTACTGGTTTCTGTTTCATACGTCTATCCAGTTTAGCAGATGCTATTAAACTACCGCTCAGTGTTACTGCACCTACCATTAATGCCAGTCCTGAAGTAAAGCGGCTGGCAGTACTGAGCTGATTAAAATCACTAAAAAGCATAATTGATGCAACAAGAGCAGATGCTCCCCCTCCAAAACCATTGAGAAGTGCAACCATCTGCGGCATCTGAATCATTTCTACCTTTTTTGCCATATACAAACCAACAGCTCCACCAACCAGTATTGCTGACCAGAGAAGCATATTATCTAAAATATTATTATATGTTAAAGTCAAAATCACTGCACCCAGCATAGATACAGCACCTATCATATTACCTCGTACAGCGGTTTTAGGAGAACTCATTAGTTTAATTCCCCAAATTATACCCAGTGTCAACAAAAATCCAATAATACCATACCCTGTTAACATATTAATTACCATCAACTCCAAATAATAAAATTACTTATCATTTTGAAACATTTTTAACATTCTATTTGTTACCATAAAACCGCTTACAATATTAATGGTAGCCAGCATAATAGCAAAAAATCCAAGGATTTTATAGCCAGTGACAACAGCCGCGGCTGTTGTCACTAAAGAGGCTAATATAGTTACTCCAGATAATGCATTCATTCCAGACATAAGTGGAGTATGCAAAAGACTTGGAACATTGCTAATAAGCTTATATCCTACCAGCATTGAAATAACAAATAGGATCAGCATCAAGAAAAAATTCATTAGCAGTCCTCCTTATTTTTTCATCGCTTCAAGTGCACCTTTATGAACTACTTTCTTACCATCTGTTACCAGAGTAGAAGAAATTATTTCATCATCACTATTAATATCAATTTCAGCATTTTCAATTATGTAAGAAATAAACTTATAAATATTCTTTGAGAACATCCAGGTTGAACTCTTGGGCAGCATACCAGGTATATTTTTAGTTCCAATAATTGTTACTCCATGTTTCTCAACTATTTCACCTGGTTCGGTGATTTCACAGTTTCCACCCTGGTCAATTGCAATATCAACAATTACAGAACCCGGCTTAAGTGATTTAACCATTTCTTCTGTTATGACAACAGGAGCCACTTTGCCTGGAATTAAAGCAGTTAAAACAATAAGATCAAATTTCTCAACATCATCAGCAATAACTTCTCTTTCATGTTTCAACCATTTATCAGGCAGTTTTTTAGCATATCCACCTTCTCCAACTGCTGCTTCAGCTGGAATGTCAAGTTCTATAAGTTTAGCACCAACACTCTGTGCCTGTTCTGCTGCATCCGGTCTGATATCAGCAGCATGTACTACAGCACCCAATCTTTTTGCAGTCGCAACCGCCTGTAGTCCTGCAACACCAGTACCTAAAACAAGTGCATTTGCAGGTTTTATCATTCCAACTCCGGTAGTAATCATCGGCATAAATTTAGGCAGAATATCTGCAGCCATCAGAACACCTTTATATCCTGCTACAGTACTCATAGAAGTCAGTGTATCCATCGCCTGTGCTTTAGAAATTCTAGGAATGCTGTCAAGTGTTAAACTAATTATTCCTTTTTCAGCAATTTCTTTTACCATTTCATGATTTCCAGGTGAAGCAGGATGAAGGAAAGTAATTAAATACTGGCCCTTTTTCATCATATCCACTTCATGTTTACCAACTTCATCATTAAACTGTGGTTCTTTTACTTTTAAAATAAAATCAGCATCTGAAAATAATTTTTCTACATCACTAACTATTTTAGCTCCAACCTCTTCATATTCGCTGTCCGAGAAAAAAGAACCTTCACCAGCACCAGACTGTACTAATACTTCAGCTCCATCATCTATCATAGATTTAACCGTTTCTGGAGTAGCTGAAACTCTGTTTTCACCATCCATAATTTCTTCTGGGATAGCGATTTTTAAACCTTCAAAATTCATTTTAATTCCCCCTAAATATTTTTATTAATTAATTTAATTGATACCTATGTAATTGAAAATTATCAACCCAGCTTACAACTTATTTGTCATAAAAAGGTAATACAAATAAAAATTGGGCCAGGAAAACTCCCAGCCCAAGGCTCTTAGAACTTATTTTTAATATAATCTAATTTTAAGAACAGCTTAATTTTTAAATATATTTAACTTGTACTTGAATTATATCTTTATCTATAATTATACTACTCTAAGTTGACTTTATCAATGGATTAGACAAAATTCGATAAAATTTTGTAATATCTTGTTATTTATTTTCTGTATAAATCCTGGGCAGTCTTTTAGTAAAGCTTGACACAATTTCATAATTAATTGTATCCAATTTTTCTGCCATTTCATCGGCTGTTATTATTTCACCATTATCTTCTCCCAGTAGGGTAACGACATCTCCCTTTTTAACAGAATTAATACCACTTAAATCCACCATAAACTGATCCATACATATGCGTCCGATTATTGGAACTCTTTTCCCATTGACAATAATTTCAAAGTTAGAAGAAAGCAGTCTGCTATATCCATCAGCATACCCCAGAGGTATTGTTCCTATTTTACTCTTTTTATCAGTTACATACGTTCTACCATAACTTATAGGTGTCCCTCTTTCCACTGTTTTAATATGGGCCAGGCGGGACTTTAAACTCATTACAGCTTTCAAATCTATTTTTCTTTTCACTTCTTTTGACGGCCAGAGGCCATAACTTATTATCCCGGCTCTAACCATATCCATCTGCAGTTCCGGCATATCAATAGTTGCAGCACTATTTGCGACATGTTTAACAGGAATATTTATACCATTTTTTTCTAATTTAGAAATCAGATCCTTAAACAAATTAAACTGCTGAAAGGTAAATTCTTTATCAGCTTCATCTGCAGAAGAGAAATGAGTATATATTCCCTCTACAGTTAAATTGGAAAGACCATTAACTTTTTTAACAAATTCAAGACCCTGTTTCGGTTTTATCCCGATTCTGCTCATACCTGTATCAATTTTTATATGTATTTTAGCTTTTCTGCCCAATTTTTCTGCTGCTTCATTAAGTGCCAGTGCATTCTGATAACTGTAAATTGTCTGAATTAAATTGTGTTTAACTACTCTCTCATACTGCTCTTTTGGTGTCCATCCCAGAATTAAAATTGGAATATCCGGCAGATCGGACTTTCTCAGCTCTTCTGCTTCATCCAGAATAGCCACTGCCAGTCGGTCAGCACCAGATTCCAGCGCTTTCTTAGAAATTTCTACTGCACCATGTCCATAGGCATCAGCTTTAACAACTGCTGTTAATAAAGTATCTTCATACAGCAGATCTTTTATCAGCTTTATATTATGTCCATAATTATCTAAATTGATCTCCAGCCAGGCAGGTCTAACATTATTAAACTTATCCTGATAATTCATAATTACATCTCCCAGACATATTTAACATTTTTAATTACATCTACCTGAAGAATTTGTTGACTCCAGGTAGATGTATAAGTAATATAACTTAGTTATTATCTGATAGTTATTATCTGAAATATTATTCAAGACTAATTATTTTGAAAATATTTTTTCGTTTCTTTGAAAACAACAGGACTTAATACTAGAATTGCAATTAAGTTAGGAATAATCATCAGACCATTCATTGTATCAGCTAAAGCCCAAATAGCTTCTAAGTTTCCAACCGCACCTACAAATACAAATATAACGAACAAATATCTGTAGACTTTAATTGACTTTGAACCAAGTATATATTCAATAGATTTTTCTCCATAATAACTCCAGGTCAGAATTGTAGAAAAAGCAAAAAATATTAAACCAAATGCAACTATATAACCACCTGGACCTGGAAGTCCTTTGTTAAAAGCTAAAGTAGTCAGTTCAGCGCCAGTTTCTCCTACAGACCAGACACCACTCATAATAATAACCAGAGCAGTCATTGTACAGACAATAATTGTATCAATAAAACCACCTAACATTCCAACAATACCCTGACGAACAGGTTCATCTGTTGTAGTTGCCGCATGAGCTATAGCAGCACTACCAAGTCCGGCTTCATTAGAAAATACTCCTCTTGCAACTCCAAAACGTACTACCTGTGATAAAGTTGCTCCAGTAAATCCACCGACTGCCGCATGACCACTAAAGGCGCTTTTGAATATCAGAGAAAATGCTGATCCCAAACTACCAATATTTACAACAATAATCCATATAGATCCTAAAACATAAATCACTGCCATCAGGGGAACCAGTTTTTCTGTAACTTCAGCAATTCTTTCAATTCCACCTATTATAACAACATATGTTAATATAGCTAAGACAACACCAGTAATCCAGTAAGGTACTCCCACTGACTGTCCCAGTGCTCTTGCAACTGAATTTGACTGAACAGTATTTCCAATACCGAAAGTGGCTAAAGCTGCAAAAATTGCAAATGCTGCACCAAGCCAATTCCAGCTTTTACTCATTCCATTTTTGATGTAATACATGGGGCCACCTGCAAACTGACCAGTAGCTTTTTTCTCTCTGTATTTTACCGCCAGCACAGCCTCACTGTATTTTATTGCCATTCCAAAAAATGCAGTAATCCACATCCAGACCACTGCTCCAGGTCCTCCCATAAATATAGCAGTTGCAACACCGGCAATATTACCTGTACCAATTGTTGCTGCTAAAGAAGTCATTAAAGCCTGAAATGGTGTTATATCTCCTTCACCTTTCTGTTTTTCTTTATCAATACCGGAGAACAGCATTTTAAATGCATAAAATAACTTACGAACTGTTGCTCCCTTTAAACCAAAGGTTAAATAAACACCAGTACCCAGTAATAGAAATAGCATAAAAGGTCCCCAGACAAAGTTGCTTACTGCTGCATTGATCTTAAAAAATCCCATCTTTCTCCCCCATTTTAGATTTTTTTAGAATAGATTTTCAGTGTTTCTTGTTTGAACTCAAAAAATGGGCCAGGAATAAAATCCTGGCCCAGGGCCCTCTTAATTATTTAATTTTTAATGCCTCAAAATCCCTCCATTTTGTTTATTTTTACATTGTTGAATATTTGAATATTTCAGACAATAACTAATATTAGTATAGTTTTTAAAAAACAAAAAGTCAAGACTTTAGACAAAAGATAACATTTTTTTAACAATTCCTCCTTTAAACAATTCATATCCTCTCGTGTAGGTAAACAATCATTTTTCATCAGTATAGACGAAAAACTTCCTGCCCAAACAGCAGGAAGTATATAACTAAATATAATAAAAAATTTGTTTTACAGATGATTAAAAAGCAGTTCAGCAAGATGAAAAGCATTTTTTTCGCCGAGCTTAAGTCCTTTTACACAATAATGACAGTAGGCCACTATTTTATCTGTTTCAATCTGATTACAGTAATCCAGCATCAATTCTTTCTTTTCCTCTTCTGTATGCGGCACAAATTTTCCATCTGCATTTTTTACAAATCTATCAGGGGCCAGCTTCAAATTTCTTACTGGAGCTGGCTCATATAACGACTTCCCACAAAAATCTGTTTTTTTATAGTTGTCTTCTAATTCAATAACTTCAAAATTCATCCTATCCAATAGTAAACGAACAGCCTCCTGTTCTTTACGATTATCGTGAGAACGCCAGCAGTCCTGTACTGTTATTTTTTCATTATTATAATCCGGATATTCAAAACTGTCATCATAGTTTAATATAAACTCCCACAGAGAAAGTATAGGTATATCCGGATTAACTTCCTGAAAAATAGCAGAACAGTTATGGCAAACATACAGCATAGTTTGATTACTGTTAAATTCAAGATAATCTGCCATCCCACTCCACTTATCCTGCAGCCATTCAGGCATAGAATCAGTAAAAACAGATAATTTATAATTTGGTACACAGCACCTCATAACTGGAATATCAAATTTTTCACTTATATAATTCTGGATTTTCACACTCAATTCTGGATTTTCCCTTGTAAATACACAGCTGGCAATATACATAAATCTATCATGATTTTGCAATAAATCCACCTCTTTTTTGAATATTATGCTGACAATTAATATAATAAATTATATGGAACACTTATATTGAGAATTATATCACAGTATAAATAATTTTTCTGCTCTATGGTAAGTTTTTTAATAATACTTAAATTTAATATCTGAATCAAGGTATCGCAAATATCTTTTCTTTTTATCTCTGAGATCATGACTGACAAAGAAAAATAATGAAAACGCTTCCCAGAGAAAAACCCAGCCTCCAACAAAAAAGCCCTGCATGAGCATATCAAGCCAGAGATTAAACTCAGAGTTCTTTAATATCAATGTTGGAAAGAGGAAAATTAGCCCCATAAAAATATATATTAAGGATTTTTTATTATTTGTCTTCAGATCTCTATTAATCAAATGAAGATCCATCCTAAAGTTATTTTTTATTGTTGCTTTAGAATCTTTTTCTTTTTTTATATCTTTTTCCTCTTCCGGCATGTAAAAGCAAAGCTCTACTTTATTTTTAATAGGAAGCTCCCCACTTGCTCTCTGCAGATAATCGGCAAGTTCTGGGTTTAGTTCTTTTCTATCCAATGCAGACCCATCCCAGCTGTTAAAAAGATCATCATATTCATCCAGAGATAGTTCAATAATATAATTGCTTTTGTGTTTATCAGTATGATATATATATCTCAGTTGATAGGAATCTAAATTAATAAAACCACCACCTTCAGCTATTTATAAATTAATTTTTATAACTTCTATCACTAATTATTATTTTACAGTCTTTTAATTAAAATAACAAAAAATCAAATCAATCTCAAATCTAGACTGCTGATTAATAATAAAGTCTTTTATTTTTTTGTCCAAATATCTATTACTGTTTTGGTTTCCATCCATTTTTTATATTACACAACAAAAAAGAAAGCTGCAGGAATATTGAAATCCTTTTTTTTGCAGCTCTAAACTTAATCTGAGGAAAACTCCTGTTAATCTTCAATTGACAAAGAAAATCTCTGACTATATAATAAATGAAAATGATTACTGACAAAAAGCTTTCTTAAATAATATATTTTACTGCTTCAGGAAGGTAATGATATCTATGTCAAAAGAACATAAAAGCTATCTATATGTATTATCAGCAGCTATTTTATGGGGGACAACCGGCACAGTTCTTTATTTTGCACCACTTAACAGCTCTCCTTTTTCTGTTGGTATAATGCGCATTACAGCTGGAACTTTCTTTTTTATAATAATCAATTTTTTAAATAAAAACGACAGCAATTTTACAGTTCTTTCTTCCAAGAAAAACATCCTGCTGGCAGGCATATCACTTGCTTTCTATCAGCCTTTTTTCTTTTTTGCCGTAGAAAAATCCGGTGTGGCTGTAGGTACAGCTGTCAGCATAACAAGTGCACCTGTATTTGCCGGGCTTATTAAACTAATATTTATTAAAAAAATACCTGAAAAAAAATGGTTTGCTGCTACTTTGCTTTCAATTATTGGCTGTCTGCTTCTTTTTTCAAATAGTGAAATTAATATTAATCTCAGTGGAATTTTGCTCGCTCTCGGAGCAGGTTTATCATATTCACTGTTTTCACTTTTTAACAAAAAACAGTCAGGAAATAATAGTCCTTTAATATCTATCAGCTATATTTTTCTGACTGCTTCACTGCTTTACCTGCCCCTATTTTTTATATTTGACTTCAGCTGGGCTTACAGCAGCAGTGGTCTGCCTGTTGTATTATTTCTCGGGCTAATAACAGCATCGCTCCCTTTTTTCCTCTATACAAAAGGGCTAAAATACTCTACTGCAGAAACAAGTGTTACTTTAACAATTGCAGAACCTCTTACAGCAACTCTGCTGGGAGTTTTTCTCCTCAAAGAAAGATTAAATTTTCTTACATCACTGGGACTACTGCTTTTACTTTTAGGTTTTATGATTATTTTTATCAATAAAGATTTCATAAACAAATATTTGCCTTTCTAAATGCAGATTTGAAATCAGTCTTGACTTTATCTTTAGAGAAAGACAACAAGCTTTACTGGCAGACTTTAAACTCCATCACTTTTAAACAAAGGAATTTACTTATAATTATAGAAATTTATATTTAATGAGAGCAAAACTTTCGAAAGATAGTGACGCAAAACCGTGGATCTAAGGAATTTAATAAAAATTCTATGACTGCCTGGCTGCCGCCTGTATTCAGAAATAAAATTTTTAAACTGAGAAGGTGAATTTATGAAAGCAAAAGATGGCACAATTGAAGTCAAAAACGGAAATGTTTTTGTTGAAGAACCTAAGGGAGCAGGACGCTATCCCCAAATTAAATCTGGAGAATTTGTAAATATTTATGTTGATGGTGAATTAATAACGGATGAACAGGTAGTATTTAACGACAGTGAAATCAGAATAGAAAAAGTAGAAAAAAAAGCTGTAAAAGACTTCAAAATATCTGTTGAAGAAAAAGGTCTTAAGGCATTTCTTGAAGTAAATATACAGCCAGAATTAAAAATTGAAATTAAAGATTTACCCCCATCTAATTCAGCAGCTGTAGATGGTTTTATAAAAGAAAAAAACTATCCTGAAATCAGTCAGTCAGAAATATCAATATTCCTATTAAAAAATAGAATTAGATATGGTATAAAAAACAATGTTATAAGGGAAATTGTTAATAAAAAAAAGAACGGCAGGTTTCTCATTGCTGAAGGTAAGAATGCTGTTAAAGGCCGTGATGCAGAAATAAACCCTGTTAAAAACGATGAGAGAGAACTAAGCAGTGATTTCAATTGTATAACATCTTTTGTAAAAGGTGAAGTAATAGCTGTCAAAAAACCTGCTAAAAAAGGTCGGGAAGGTATCAATGTCTACAAAGAAAAAATACCCGCGCCAGAAGCAGTAGATTATCAAATGGCTGCAGGACCAGGAATTAAGATTATAGAAAGCGGGAAAAAGGCAGTAGCCGTCCAGAGCGGAAGACCAAAAATTGAAAAAAAGGGTAAAAAGTTTATAATCTCAATTATTCCCCAATATTTAATTGATGGAGATGTTGATAAAACAACCGGAAGTATCAAATATAAGGGTGATCTAATTGTAAGTGGTGGTATTTTCGACTTTTTTGATGTTCAAATCGGCAACAGGCTTCAGGTAAACAAAAGTATAACTGGTTCCAATGCAGTTGCTAAAGGAGATATACTGGTAAAAGAAAATATTATTCACAGTCAGATAACTGCAGGCTTTCAACTAAAAGAAGAACTTCTGAACAATATTAAAGAATTACACAGCAGCTTAAAAAATCTGCTGCAGGCAGTTGATGAAATAACTGGTGCTGTTAAGAATAATAAAAACAGCTTTCTTCATAAGAATATGCAGATAGGCCGTATTTTGAGGCTGCTTCTTATTGATAAATTTAAAACTATTCCCGAACTGCTTGACAAAACCGCAGCAGAAGTAGACAGTTATCAGATAAATAAAGAAGATGCAGAACTAATAATAAAAATGAAACAAAAATTTAAAGGCTATAAAAATATCCTGAATTTTAAAAATATCGAACCTTTCCAAAATTTAATCGAAGTACTTGAAGATATAATAGATTCACAGTATAATCTAAAAGAATCACATGTTTATGCAAATTATATACAGAACTCGACAATAACCGCATCCGGCAATATAGTTATTATGAACAAAGGTTGTTATAATTCTGATATAAATTCAGGTCAGAATATAATAAATATCGGCAAAAAAGGTTTTTTAAAAGGTGGTAAGTACTCTGCTGAACGTTATATTTACCTCAATGAAGTAGGTGGTCATTTGAGCAGAACAGAATTTAAAGTAGGTAAGGGGATATACATTAAAAACTTAGATGGCAGTATTAAGGTTTCTTCCGAAAATGATGTTTTAATCCGTAATAACCCGTGTAAAAATCTTTATTTAACTGTAGATAAAGCTGGAAAGTTATTACAGGAAGCTGGGACTCCCAATTTTGAAAGATTAAGGGAAATAAGTACTTATAAACAAATTCCTTTTGTAAGGGAGAGATAACTATGAACAATAAAGATTTGAATTTAATTCTGCTTTTACTTGAAGGTTACGATATTCACAATAAAAATCATGCTGAAAAAACTTCAAAACTGGCCGAGTCTATAGGATTAAAAATGGGTTTAAATAGCTCAGATTTAGAACTGCTGAAAAAAGGAGCACTGCTTCATGACATCGGAAAACTTATGATCCCACATGATATTTTAAATAAACCGGACAAAATAAATAATGTAGAAAAAGAAGTGATAAGCGCCCATCCGGTAATTGGAGCAAATCTTCTGGAAGAAGCAGGGTATGAAAAAGAAATTGTAGAAATAGCAAAATTTCATCATGAATGGTGGGATGGAAGCGGTTATCCTGATGGATTAAGAGAAGATGAAATTCCATTTATGGCACAAATAACATCGGTCGTCAGCGCTTATGATGTTATGACTTCCAAAAAAATTTATTCATACCCAAAAAATAAAAAAGAAGTTTGTGAAGAACTGAAAAACTTTAGTGGAATTCAGTTTTCACCCAAAATTATAGAAGTATTTTTGGATTATCTTGATAAAAATTAATTAAATAATAAAAGCTCCTTCTAAAATCAGATTAATATTTTGAATCAAACCTTTAACAGTTAATAGTTTGATCTGTTTTATCATAAAGTATCTGATTTCAGACAGGAGCTTCCTTTATTTTTATTTTACTTTAATTATAATCCTGCAGGGCCCTGTACTCAATCTTTTCTTCTGAACTTATAGTCTTTAATACTCTAAGCATAGCTGCTGCAGTATCCAGTGATGTAAGACATGGAATTCCCATTTCTGCTGCCGCCCGTCTGATTTTAAATCCATCTCTTTCCGGTATTTTCCCCTTTGTCATAGTATTGATTACCAGATCTATTTCATCGGTAAATATTTTTTCAACAGAGTTCGGTGACCCCTCAGATATCTTCTTAATATCTTCAACTTTAATACCTTCTTCTTTAAGCACAGCTGCTGTTCCTTCAGTTGCAGCTACCGCAAATCCAAGTTCAACAAATTCTTTAATATAATTTAAAGATTCTTTTTTATCACTATCTGCAATTGTGGCAAGTATTTTCCCTTTTTGGGGAATCTCAATCCCTGCTGCAGTTAAACCTTTATATAATGCTGTTTCATAATCTTCTGCCAGCCCCAGAACTTCTCCCGTGGATTTCATCTCTGGTCCTAAATTGGTGTCAACTCTGGTTAGTTTGGAAAAAGAAAAGACTGGAACTTTGACAGCTGTATGGTTTTTCTCAGGAATAATTCCACTATTCCAGCCCATATTTTTTAATTTGTGGCCCAGAATAGCTTTTGTAGCAAGCTCTATCATTGGTACATCAGTAACTTTGCTCAAATAGGGAATTGTTCTGCTTGAGCGGGGATTAACTTCTATTACATATACCTTATTATTGCTTACAACATACTGAATATTTAATACACCTTTTATTTTTAATTCTTTTGCAAGTTTGATGGTATATTCGGACACTTTTTCTTTTAATTTTTCAGACAGTTTCTGTGGGGGGTAAACTGCTATGCTATCTCCAGAGTGAACTCCAGCCTTTTCTATATGCTCCATTATGCCTGGAATTATAACTGTTTCACCATCAGACACAGCATCAACTTCTATTTCATTTCCTATTAAGTACTTATCAATTAATACAGGCCGATCTGCAGAAACTTTAACTGCATCTGCCATATACTCTTTTAATTCATTTTTATTATATACAACTTCCATAGCTCTCCCACCGAGCACATAAGAGGGTCTAACCAGTACCGGATATTCTATTTCTTCGGCAATTTTTTCTGCTTCATTCAGCGACATCGCCATCCTGCCATCCGGAACGGGAATATTGATTTTCTTTAACAATTTAATAAATCGTTCTCTATCCTCTGCCAGATCGATTGAATTTATTGATGTGCCAAGTATATTAACCCCTTCATTTGCCAGATCTTTACTCAAATTTACTGCTGTCTGTCCCCCAAACTGGACAATTACCCCCTCTGGCTTTTCGTTATCTACAATATGCATAATATCTTCTTTTGTAAGTGGCTCAAAATATAATCTATCTGAAGTATCAAAATCAGTGCTTACAGTCTCCGGATTGTTGTTTACAATGATAGATTCGTATCCAGCTTCAGCAAGTGCCCAGGCAGAATGGACACTGCAGTAATCAAATTCTATACCCTGGCCAATTCTAATAGGTCCAGAACCAAGAACAATCACTTTTTTCTCAGCAGCTGCTTCTGCTTCATTATATTCTTCGTAAGACGAATAATAATAAGGTGTTTCTGCTTCAAACTCTGCCGCACATGTGTCAACCATTTTGTAAACTGGTTTTAGTTTATACTTTTCTCTAATGTTTTTAATTTTCGCTTCTGTATTCCCGGTAAAAATACCGATCTCTCTATCCGAAAAACCCTTTTCTTTTGCTTTTTTCAGCAGCTGCCTGTCCGGTTCTTCACTAGTAACTTTATTTAACTCTTTTTCTATATCAATTATATTTTTTATTTTATTAAGAAAAAATGTGCTTATTTCAGTTATCTGAAACACTTCTTCTACAGTCCAACCTCTGCGCATAGCTTCAGCTATAATAAACAATCTGCTGTCATCTGCTTTTTTGAGAAGTTCTCTGATATTCTTATTACTTAAATCTTCAATTTCTTCTATATAAAGACCACTGCAGCCTATCTCCATTGATCTGACCGCCTTCAGCATAGAGGCTTCCAGACTTCTTTCCAGTGCCATAACTTCACCGGTGGCCTTCATCTGAGTTCCAAGTTCTCGATCAGCATAATGAAATTTATCAAAAGGCCAGCGCGGAATCTTAAATACCACATAATCCAGGGCTGGTTCAAAACAGGCTGTAGTTTCACCTGTCACCGCATTCTTTATTTCATCCAGCCTGTAGCCTAAAGCAATCTTGGCCGAAACTTTTGCAATGGGATATCCTGTTGCTTTAGATGCAAGAGCACTGGAGCGGCTTACTCTGGGATTAACCTCTATAATATAATACTGAAAGCTTTCTGGATCCAGTGCATACTGCACATTACAGCCACCTTCAATTCCTAAAGCTTTTATTATTTTCAGAGCTGAACTTCTAAACATCTGATATTCCTTATCGGTCAATGTCTGACTGGGAGCAACAACTATACTGTCACCTGTATGTACTCCAACCGGATCAAAATTCTCCATATTACAGACAACTATGCAGTTATCACCGGCATCCCGCATAACTTCATATTCAATTTCTTTCCAGCCTTTAATACTTTTTTCTATCAAAATTTGGCCAATTAAACTGTGTTTAAATCCCCGTACAGCAATTTCTTTTAACTCTTCTAAATTCTCTGCTACTCCACCACCTGTTCCTCCCATTGTATAGGCAGGTCTAACAATCACAGGATAGCCAATTTCAGATGCAATTTGAGCAGCCTGTTCAATATTTTCAGCAGTTCTACTTTCCAGTACTGGTTCTCCAATCTGATTCATCAATTCTTTAAAGGTATTTCTATCTTCTGCTTTTTCTATTGTGGAAATCGGAGTTCCCAAAAGATCTACATTTAATTCTTCTAATATACCTGTTTCTGCCAGATCAATTGCCAGATTTAAAGCAATCTGACCACCTAAAGTTGGAATTAATCCATCCGGTTTTTCTTTTTTTATAATCTCTGTAATACTCTCCAGAGTTAAAGGTTCAATATATACTCGATCTGCCATATTTTCATCTGTCATAATTGTTGCTGGATTACTATTTATGAGTACAACATCAATACCCTCTTCTTTTAAAGCACGACAGGCCTGACTTCCCGAATAATCGAATTCTGCTGCCTGACCAATAATAATTGGACCTGAACCAATAACCATTACTTTTTTGATATCTTTTCTCAGCGGCATATTTTCCCCCTATTGTGCTGTTTTATTATCTTTAATCAAACATTTCTATAAATTGATCAAATAAATAATGCGAATCTTCCGGGCCAGGTGAAGCCTCCGGATGATATTGTACCGAAAAAGCCGGATATTTTTTGTGTTCAATCCCCTCAACAGTGCCGTCATTAACATTTACATGTGTTAAATTTAAATCAAGTTCTGAAAATGATTTATCATCAAGTGCAAATCCATGATTTTGAGAAGTTATATAAACTTTATTTGTTTTGAGGTCTTTAACAGGATGGTTTGCTCCACGGTGACCAAATTTCAATTTATATGTTTTCGCCCCACAGGCCTTTCCTAAAAGCTGATGACCGAGACAGATTCCAAACAGCGGCAGCTTTCCAAGCAGTTTTTTTATTGTTTCTGCAGTATAATCTGCATCATCCGGATCACCAGGTCCATTGGAAATCATTACCCCATCTGCCCTGTATTCTAATATTTCATCAGCAGTCATATCTGCCGGTACCACGATAACTTCACAGTCACGCTTCAAAAGTGAATTTTTAATATTATCTTTTGCTCCACAGTCGATTAATACCACTCTGTATTTATTATTACTGCCATATTTCTGCACATTTTTGCTGCTGACCAGTGAAACCAGATCTCTTCCAGAAAGACCGAGAACGTTCTTAGCCTTTTCTATTAACTTATTTTCCGTTTCCTGTTCAGCCGTTATAATCCCTCTCATTGTTCCTCTTCTGCGAAGTATTTTAGTAAGTGCTCTTGTGTCAATACCGCTGATTGCTGTTATATCATTTTTAATCAAATAATCATTTAACTTTTCCTTACTTCTCCAATTTTCAGGATTTTCAGCAAACTCTCTAACAATAAATCCATTTAAATGTGGTCTTAAAGATTCAAAGTCATCTTTATTTATACCATAATTTCCAATCATCGGATATGTCATACAGACTATCTCACCTTTGTACGATGGATCAGTTAATATTTCCTGGTATCCGGTCATACTGGTATTAAAAACCACTTCACCAGCTGCTTCATTTTCTGCTCCAAATATGCTGCCTTTAAAAATACTGCCATCTTCTAAAACAAGCCTAGCTTTCTTCATTATCAGCCTCCTGCTTAAATATTTTAGAAATAAAAAAACTCCTCACCAGAAAAACTGATAAGAAGTTAAATTGACAGGGCATAAAAACACCTTGTTATTAGAAATCTCCTTTTCAGTCTCTCTGGACTGATTTAAAGGGAAATAATATTAAATTTTAAATAAAAAATCTTCTTACGGCAAGTAAGAAGGGAAATTTTGTCTATATCTTTCCTTACTAGCCTCTCTGGACTAATTTAAAGAACAATTTATTTTTACTAATAATATCAGAGCATTATACATAAGTCAAGCAGATTAGCATATTTCTTTAAATAAATATCCTGCCAGAAAATTTCTAGCAGGATTAAATATCTTTATATTAAACCAGTTATCTGCCACCAGACCACTTCAAAAAATACAATTATAAATACAATTAAAGTCAGGGGTAGACCCAGTTTTATTACCTCTCTATCACTATAGAGTCCATTATCCTTACCTAATCCAACAAGGATATTGAGGTGATGGAATGGCAGAATATAGTGTAATGCAATAGAAGAATAAACCAGCAAAGCCGGTACAAGTGGATGGGCAACATTGGTGGCCCAAAAAATTACTGTCATCAGGCTAAATGCTAAACAGAGCTGGCCTTCAGCTGATAATCCATCAAAACTGATATTTGCTATAATTACTGCAGTCAATATACCGATTATTAATCCTAATTTTCTTTTATGTTTAAGCAAACTGCACCTCCAGAAATACTATTTGCTAAAATCTTTGTATCCAATTTTTTTCTTAAAAAGGTAGGCTTATTGACAAAAATATAATTAAATTTTCAGCTCACTTAACGTTAATTTATTAATTAATCTCTGAAGGTTTCCCACTTCCACCCCTTGCATCAATATAGATAACTTCCTCTACCTCATCTTTTCGGCAGCCCAAAATATAATCTGTCATATTAGCAGCAGAACAGGAGTGGTTGGGTATAATCTCTATCTTATCTCCAACTCTCAACTCAGTTTTTTCGTCAATTTTAACTTTAGCTACCTCTTCTGATAAACCAGTGATTAATAATTCCGGATGGTCTTTTACTACACCATAACCTTTAATATTTGTATTACCATGTGCACCTTTATCCAGCCCCAGACACTTGCTTCCTGCATTTAGAATAAATAGATCATCAGTCGGTTGAGAAATAATTGATGCCATAACTGTTAATGAACATCTTTCCAGCGGCACAACTCCAACAGCTGCCTGCATATTATCATAAAACACATAGTTGCCCGGTCTCAAAACTGTAATAACATCAGACTCTACAGCAAATTTTGCCGTAGGGGTACTTCCTGTTGCCGCCATTTCAATATTAAAGCCATTTTCTTCTAAATTTCTTACAGCAGTTTTTACTGCTTCCACCTCTTCAGCAGCAGCTTTTTTTACTTCTGCCATATCTGCAGCTCCATAAACCTGACCTGGATGAGTACATATTCCTTTCAGTCTGAGGTTGTCATATTTCTTAAATTTTTCTGCCAGTTCAGCTGATTTTTCCGGCTTGACTCCCAGCCGGTGTAAACCAGAATCGATTATTATAAGATATTCTGCTTCTATTTCTTCTTCTGTCAGAAAGATGTTAAACTTTTCAGCAGCATATT
The DNA here is from genome assembly GCA_051747745.1 of Bacillota bacterium. GTDB lineage: Bacteria > Bacillota > Halanaerobiia > Halanaerobiales > Halanaerobiaceae > QPJE01. The sequence goes on from JBNJGL010000012.1 coordinate 33,770, forward strand.
TTCCATCAAAAGCTAAAATTACATTCGCTTTTTTAAGAAGTTCAATAATTCTCAAAATATTTTTTTCATCAACAACAGGGTAAGCCAGTGCGATATTATCAAATCCTGCCTCTACCAGTTTTTCTGCTTCAAGTACAGTTCCAACCAGAAAACCAGCTGCACCTTTTTCAGCCTGCATTTTGGCAATCTGTGTACTCTTATGTGTTTTTACCATCGGCCAAAGCTCTTTATTTTTTTCTTTACACATTTCTGCCATAGATTCGATATTTTCATCAAGTATATCTAAGTTGACAAAAAAAGATGGAGTTGGAATTTCTTCTTTTTTCATATTTACACATCCTTATTTTCTTTATATTGCATTTTTTACAATTAAATTTTCAACCCACATCAGCTAAAATTACCGCCAAAAATTCTACTGAATAAGTATAATCTTTAGCAAATATATCAAAATTATTTTTTAACTGAGCAGTTCCTGAATATCTTCCCAGGTTATTGCTCGAATTGGATTGACATTATTCTCAATTATATTATCAAATACATCCTGTTTTTTCTTCTGAAGTTTAAGCATTTTTTCCTCAACAGTACCTTTTGTTATAAGCTTATACACTATTACCCTGTTTTCCTGGCCCAGCCTGTGGGCGCGATCTGAAGCCTGTCTTTCTACCATCGGATTCCACCAGGGATCAACATGTATTACTATATCAGCAGAAGTTAAATTAAGACCAACACCACCTGCTTTAAGGCTTATAAGAAAAGCATCTATGTCCTCATTATTATTAAAATTATTTACTCTTTCCATCCTGTTTCTCGTACTTCCGTCAAGATATTCGAACTTTATATTGTTTAATACTAAACGGTTTTTAATTAAGCGGAGCATCTTTACAAATTGACTGAAGATAATTACCTTATGCCCACCACTAACAGCATCAGATACAAGTTCCTCTAAAGTATCCAGTTTCCCAGAATTGTGTTTTGAACCTTCATTTCCCAGCACTAAAGCAGGGTGGTTACATATCTGTCTGAGCTTTGTCAGTGCTGTCAGTACATTGATATGAGAACGGGCAAATCCTCGTTCTGCAACTGCTGTTTCAATATTATTTTTCACTTCATCTAAAACCATTTGATAGCTGTCTTCCTGAAGCTGAGTCATATTTACAGGCTGAATATTAATAATCTTTTCTGGAAGTTCTGCCAGAACCTCCTCTTTGCGGCGGCGCAGTATAAAAGGAGCAGTCCGTTCTTTTAATTCCTTCATCTTATCCTGATTACTATTTTTAGATATAGGTGTGAAAAAATTTTTATTAAAATAATTGTAATTTCCCAGATAACCGGGCATTAAATAATCAAATATGGACCACAATTCTGCAACTGAATTCTCCAGTGGTGTGCCTGTCATGGCCAGCCTAGTGTCAGCATTTATATTCTTTACCGCTTCCGCTCTTTTAGTTTTATAATTTTTAATATGCTGGGCCTCATCAAGAATAGAAAAAGAAAACCTAATTTTTCCCTGGTTAATCTTCTCAATATCCCTGCTGATAACTGAATATGAAGAAATTATCAAATCATAATCAGCAAAAGAGCTCCTCATATCATCTCTTTCCTCCGGGGTCCCATAATAAACAAGAGTTTTCAAATTATCAAAAAATTTTTCTGACTCCTCTTTCCAGTTATAGATTAAAGTTCTTGGGCAGACTACCAGTGCCGGCTGCTGAGGAGATACACTTTTTATTAATGTCAGCATCTGCAGTGTTTTACCTAAACCCATATCATCTGCAAGAATTCCACCAAAATTGAATTTCTGCAGAAAATTAAGCCAGTAAAATCCCTCTTTCTGATAGTCTCTCAATATTTCTCTAACTTCTGATGGAATTTTCTCCTTTTTAATTGCTTTACGACTGCCAATCTCCTTATCCAGTTCATTGAAAACTCTGCTGCCTTTAAATTTTATTCCTGATTTCTGCAGCATATTTCTGTAATAAAGCAGATTGTGGTAAGGACTGCGGTATTCTCCATCTGAAGATTTTTCAGAATGATCTAAAATGTGGTCAATACTTTTTTCTTTTTCTCCCATATTAATAATAAAGTACTTTTTATCGATCTTTACATATGCTTCTCCCGTTCTGCTGTAAGAAATCATTTTTTGGAGTTCCTGCCTGCTGTAAGTTTTCCCTCCCAGATTATAGCTTATTTTAAAATCAAACCAGTTTATTCCTTTTTCATCAGAAAATTCTATAATCGGCTCAAGTTCGATATTTTTAATTTCTATATCATCGAATGAATCAGTGGTCTCAACCTCCCATTCTTCCGGTATATGTGGAAGTCCATCGGTTATAAAATTCTGAATATCAGATTCATTTTTCAAAACAAATCTATCTGGTATTACAGCAAAATTATAATCTTCCAAAAATCTAATTATTTTAGAAAACTCTCGAGTATCTTTTGTATACCATAAAGTGGAATCTTTTTCCGACTGAATATAATTATTTTTTTCCATATCTAGACCTAAAAGTTCAGTATTGCAGTAATCCTTTCCAGAAAAGTTAACCCTCATATCACATAAAATTTTCTCTTCCCTGTAATCGAGCTTCATGCTGACCTCAGCTTCTTCTCTTATTAACTCATATTCTGTAAGACTCCCTTTTATTTTAAGAGGTGTATTTTCCTGCAGAACAGGTAATATTTCAAAAAGAAATTCTCCTCTTCTTTTTTCCGGAATATCAATATTTTTATCAAGTTCATTATAACCTGAGAGATCAACTGGATGCACCTTATTTTCTATCACAGACCAGAACAGATTTTCTTCCTGATTACTGTAAATTGAATAACCAGTTTCTGCTGTATTTAATCTAATATTTTCTGCAGTTCCTGTCATCTCAAGCTCAGGATAGATTTTTTCCCCACTTTCAGCCTTCTGTTCTGTTTCATCCAGAATTACACTGTAATTTTCAATCAGGTTAAGCAGAAATTCAAAATTTTTCTCATTTTTAGTTAAAAGCAGTGAATGTCTTTCTCTTCCCTTTGTTTTATCCAATCTGCTTAGTTTTTCTACCATCTGCAGCTCTTTATCAGTAAAATTTCTCACGAATATATTTTCCTTAAAAAGAAAAACAAGTTCTCCATTTAAAGCTTCAATAATATCATTCATTTCTGAATCGGAGATTTGATCAGATATTATGACAAGTTTAAAGTTGCTCAAACTCTGATCAATAACTCCCTTTACCCTGTATTCCAATTTATCTTTTTTATCAGGGTTAAATCGTTCAGTCAGCTCTTTCAGCTTCTGATAGTTATGGTTTATAGATTTCTTCTGCTGCATTTCACTATAATCTTCACTAAAAAATTTATACAGAACAGCTACCTCATGTTTGCAGTATTCTCCCCAGTCATAGGGGCAGCTGCAGACACCATCAATATAATACTTGTCACCATAAAATTCAAGGTAAAGTTCAACTTCATAGTCTCTGGTTCCACTTATCTGAGCATTTATCTGAAATTCATTTTCTCCTGTGACCTTTTGAAAATATCTTTTAATATGGCCCTGATGATAGTATTTTAATCCTCTTCTATAAATACTGTCAGGCACCAGTTCTTTGATAATAGTTTTATCTATCATTTTTACATCTCCTGCTTATATTGAATTTACATTTATGTTTATTTTATCATACCAGGAAGAGAAAAACACCTTTCACAGTGAAAGGTGTTTTTTATATATTTCGTACACTTAATATTTTATTTATCATCAGTATAAAATTATCTTACTTCCTACCAATAATCACATGTTAATTCTTATGCAAAAGCCTGCCCTTTAATAATTATAATACTTTCAACTACATAAATCCATTATATTTCTTTTTTACTAAAGCACTGAAGACATAATCTATCATTGTTATAAAATCAAATACCGGCAGTTTAATCTTATCCTGAATAGCTTTCGCATATGGGGGCAGCATACTGCATTCCAATAGCACTGCTTTTACTTCAGGGTTTTCTCTTACCATTTCTTCAGCAGCTTCTACCGCCTCTTTTTCCATCTGCTCTGAGTCAAGTTCTCCACATTCCTCAATAACTGTTTTTCGAAAAGATTCTTTATCTTCCATACCTTTTAACACAATATCATCAGGATCAGCATTTACTGCCTTAAGAAAATCAGCATCCAGCTTGCTGGACTCTGCACTCATAACTCCTACTTTGCTATTTTCGTCCAGTATTGAAGAAATAAATGGAATCTGAAGCAGGCTTGATAAAAACACCGGTATATCAACAGCCTCTGCTATTTCTTTCTGAAAAAGAGCAAAAAAACCACAGTCAGCTGTTATTGCCTTTACACCATCTCGTTCCAGTTCTTTTGCTGCTTCAATTATAACTTCCAGACCACTTTTATCTTTTTCCAGCAGCTGTTTAAAGTTCACTCCTTTTACAAGTTTATACCTAACAGGATAATCATAAGTGCTGGCATTACCAACATCTCCTGGAATAAAAGGTGCCACACAATCTAAAAGTAAAATTCCAACAGCTTCACCATAATTCATCTGATTTTCATTAGCTTTATAGAGCATAATTTTCCCTCCTTAAGGACTGCTTTTTTATCTAAAATAATCTAAAATTTGATTTTGGAGCAGTAGAGTTGAGGAGTTCACATCCACGATAATAAAGATTCTCATTATTCAGCAGATAAAGAAAAGCAAACAACCGGATAATTTCTCAGCATCTATCCATTTAGATATCGATAAATTGTAGCTTCTGACGTTTCCAGTTCACCGGCTACTTCAGCAATTGAATTTTTAAGCAGAAAAACCCCTTCTTCTTCCAGTTCCTTTACAACTGCTTTTTTCTCCTCTGCTGTCATTCTTTTTGGTGGAACAGAAATTCTGCTGATATGATTTTCTATAATTGAATGCATAAGTTCTTCTATTGAATTAGTAAATTTTTCTGATGAATTGTCTTCAATTGTTTTATTTTCTTTTTTATCACCTGTAATAAATTCATTCAACAGATCTCTGGCTTCGATAAATTTACTTACGTCAAAATTCAAACAGAGCATTGCTGCAACTTTACTATCTTTTTTTATAAAATATGTTGAGGATCTTAAATCCTTACCATCTTTTGTTTTGCCTGTATAATTTGTCATATAGTCTTTTTCTAAATCATGACCTTCTCTGACAATTTTTAAGGCAAGATCTGTGAGTGCATCTCCTACCTTTCGCCCACTAATATGTCCATTTTCGATTGCAATAATAGAATTTTCCAGATTATTTAAATCATGAAGTACAACCTCACAGTTTTCTCCCAGCACCTCTGCCAGAAATTTA
>JBNJGL010000012.1:39178-49205 GCA_051747745.1 Bacillota bacterium
ATATGTCCATTTTCGATTGCAATAATAGAATTTTCCAGATTATTTAAATCATGAAGTACAACCTCACAGTTTTCTCCCAGCACCTCTGCCAGAAATTTAACAAGTGGTTTATAATTATTTAAATACTCACTACTCAACTTTTTTCCTCCTCTAAAATAGTCTCTATATTTTTATTCAATAATCAATTAAAGTATCCTTTTTTGATATGAGCAAAAGTCCCTGAAATCTAATATATATATCAGGGACCTTTAATCATTTTTAATTATTTTTAAGCAAGGATAAACAGCTGTATTTTATGTAAAACAGAACGCAAATCTTCTAACTATTATTTTTCAAGTATGTAATTATGCTGCTTTTTTTCTATTTAATCCGGTCAGCATCAGTGCAATTGCCCCATCACCGGTAATATTACAGGCTGTACCAAAACTGTCCTGTATAGCAAAAATAGTTAACACAAGTCCTACACCGGTCTGATCAAAACCTAAAATACCGGTGACCAATCCCAGAGATGCCATAACTGTTCCACCTGGAACTCCAGGAGCTCCAATTGCAAAGATCCCCAGCAAAATTGCGAATAAAAACATGGTCGACATCGATGGTACACTGCCATAAAGCACTTTAGAAATAACCATTACAAAAAATGTTTCTGTTAAAACTGAACCACAAAGGTGAATAGTTGCTCCTAATGGAATGGCAAAGTTAGTTATTTCTTCTTCAAGTACTTTAGATTTCCCGGCTGATTTTAGAGATACAGGTAAAGTTGCTGCACTGGACATTGTTCCAACAGCCGTTAAATAAGCAGGAACATAATGTTTAATAACTTCCAGCGGGTTTTCTCCAGATATCATACCTGCAATTGAGTAAAGAACAGTTAACCAGATAAAATGACCGACAATAACTAAAATTATAACAGTAAGAAAAACAGGTAAATGTTCAGTAATTGTTCCTTCATATGCCAGCTCTGCAAAAGTTGTTGCAATAAAAAACGGCAGAATTGGTATTACAATTTTTTCAACCAGTGATAAAATCATATTCTGTACTTCATCCAGCAAATCTGATATCATTTCCGCTTTAGTCCAGGCAGCCGAGAGACCAACGAAAAGAGCTAAAACAAGGGCACTCATAACAGGCATAATAGCCGGGATATCTAATTGAAACATTATTTCGGGAAGTTCTCTTAAAGAAGTGGTTTCTTCGGCAATATTTAAAAATGGAATTATTATTCTTCCGGATACAATCGCAAATATAGCAGCCCCTACAGATGAAAGATATGCAATAGACACCGCCTGACCCAGCAGTTTACTTGCTTTTTCCTGCAGCCTGGTTATAGAAGGAGCTATAAATCCAATAATAACAAGTGGTACCGAGTAAAATATTAGCTGTCCCAAAACATATTTAATAGTGGAAACAACCTGCATAATATTTTTATTTACATAAACACCTATAAGAACACCCACAAAAACTGCTACCAGCAATCTAAAAACAAGATTGTCTGTAAATTTCTTTTCGCTCATTTATAATCACTCCTGTATTATTTAATAAATATTTCACAAAATATCACATTATTATTAAAAATAACAGCAGAAAAAATTTAACTGAATTCCATTATTTTTAATTTTTTAACATAACTTTAAGCATTGCCTGATCTGTCGAAATCATACCTGGATTACAAACATAGGCCAGGTTATCAATCAGATCTTTAAAGTTGTCTGCCAGCAGGCCATCTTTAGTATCTACTGACTTACCTTCCACTGCCAGTTTAGCAGAAATTACAGCCCACTCCACTGCAGTGGCTATTTTTAAAGCACAGCCTTCTTTTGCACCATCACAAACAATTCCACTTACAGACCCCAGAACATTTAACATTGAAGAAAAAATCTCTTCTTTTTTCCCATCAAGCATATATACAGTACTTGCACTCACACCTACTCCTGCTGCAACAGCAACTCCACACATTGCCGAGAGACTTCCGGTAGCTGTTTTTATATATAATGTTATTAAATTACTTAAGGCTAAAGCTCTGAGCAGTCTTTCTTCACTAACATTTTGATGTTTTGCTACAGCATAATTTGTTATAAAATTTACTATTCCCTGATTTCCACTTCCTGCACTGCTCATAATTGGCAGTCTACTGCCTGTCATTCGTGCTTCAGATGCTGCAGAAGCCAACATTCTGGCTTCAGATATCATATTGTCATTTAAAAATTCTTCATCTATAAATTTTCTGAATTTACTGCTGAGGCTGTTTTTCATTTCCAATCCTTCTTCAGCGACTTTTAGGTTCATTTCAATACCATCTTTAAGAAATTTAATATTTTCTAAAGGTACGTTTTTAACATAATCTAAAATATCAGTAAACGAATAATTATTAATTCCTTTACAGTCAGCATTATCATTATCATCATTATTAATTTCAAATTTGTCAAACTCACTATCTCTGCTTATTTTTTCTACTTTAACAATATTTAGATGATTATCAGCAATAATTACACGGACTTTTTCTTCTGGAGTTATTAACTGAGTTTCAATATAAAGTCCGCTGATATCATCTCGTATTTTTAAATCTATTATTTCTCTTTCAATAATTTTTTGAGCAGCTTTTATATCATCTTCTTTAACACCTTCAATTACTTCTAGCTTTTTTGTATAATCACCCATTACCATACTCAGAGCAGCCGCCATAATTGGACCCTTATGATTTGTGCCGGGAATTCCTACTCTGGCAGCGTTTTTATAAATATTGAGGCTCACCATAATTTTAACTTTTTCTATTTCACTATTTATTTCATCTTTTGCCCTTGCTAATGCATAAGCTACTGCAACCGGCTCTGTACATCCCAGTGCCGGTTTTATCGTTTCTTTTAATAGATCTGTTATTTTATCTGTTTTCATATAAATCACCTTTCTATGTTATTACTTATCTGGCAATAGCTTCAATTTCAATTAAAGAATTTTTAGGAAGTTTTGCTACTTCTATACATGATCTTGCCGGTGGAATATCTCCAAAATATTCTTCATAAATTTCATTTACTTTATCAAAATTACCTAGATCAGATAGAAATATTGTAGTTTTAATGATATTATCCATTCCAAGATTTGCTTTTTTAAGAACGTTTTTTAAATTTTCCAAAACCTGTACTGTCTGTTTTTCAATATTATTTTCTACCATTTCTGAAGTTTCTGGATCAATAGGAATCTGGCCTGATGTAAAAATAAAGCCCTCAATCTCAATTCCCTGTGAGTATGGACCTATTGCTGCCGGTGCAGCTTCTGTATTAATCTGCTTTTTCATAAACAATCATCTCCTTTTAATTTTTATATTATTAAAACTTAAATATTGCTTATATATTTATTTTTTTAATAATTATTTATTGTTTTAATAATATATTATTATAATAACAATATATTTTTATTGTGTCAATATATTTTTGAAATAATAATAGTTTTTTATTTAAAGCAAAAATCCCGCCAATTAATTTCAGCGGGATTTCACAGACATTATTAATTTTATACATTTGAATTCTGAGCATTTTTTATTCTAGAAAATTTAGAGCTGTTTTGACCAGCACTTTAATTCCTGCTCCAATTGATCTTTCATCAAAAATAACTCTAGCATTATGCAGGGAAATACGGGAATTATCATCTTCATTTGCTGTTCCCAGTCTTATCATTGCTCCAGGTGTTTCTTCTAAATAAAAAGCAAAATCTTCTCCTCCCATTGAAGGCTCGTCTAACTTAACAACATTTTCTTCTCCCAGCATTTCAACTGCTGACCTTTCAATGGTATCAACTACATTTTCATCAGCCACCAGAGGTGGAACTCCCTTATTAACTTGAAGTTCAGCTTCCCCTCCCATACTGATCGCTGTATGTTTTATTATTCTTTCCAGTCTATCAAAAATTTCCATACGGGTTTTATGTTTAACAGTCCTCACTGTCCCCGTCATAACAACTTCATCCGGTATAATATTTGAGGCTGTACCAGCATTTAAAGTTCCAACTGTTACTACTATTGGATCCAGCGGTGATGTTTCTCTGCTCACTGCGGTTTGAATTTTTGTCAGAACATAACCGGAAATTATTACCGGATCAATACAATCTTCAGGATGTGCTGCATGACCACCTTTTCCTCTAACTTTAATTATAATTTCATCTGCAGAAGCAGTTGTCGGCCCCTCTTTTAAACCAACTTTTCCTCCTTCAAGATTGGGCCAGGTATGTACTGCAACAGCTGCATCAACATCAGGATCCTTCATACATCCTGCTTTCATAAGAGCTACTGCTCCACCCAGCTTTTCCTCTGCCGGCTGAAAGAAAAATTTAATATTCCCTTTAATCTGATCTTTATAATAACTCAAAACTTTTGCTGCACCAAACAGTACTGAAGTGTGAATATCATGGCCGCAGGCATGCATAACCTGTTTATTTTGTGAAGCAAAAGGAAGTCCTGTCTCTTCCTGAATTGGCAGTGCATCCATATCAGCCCTTAAAGCAATCGTTTTACCTGGTTTATCACCTCGTAGAATCACAATCAAACCTGTTTTAAGTCCTTCTTTTATAATCTCTAAACCTTCAACCTGAGATAGCTCATCCTCCAGCAGTTTAGTTGTATCAAATTCTTCAAAACTCAATTCTGGATTCTGATGAATTTTACGCCTGAGTTCTACTGCTTCCTTCTCAATCTTTTCAGTTAACTTTGTTAGATCCATCTTTTACTTAATTCTCCTCTACTTTTAGATTTTTGAATATTTATTTTATTATACTATGCAATTCGTACCGGGTACAAATTATATTTTTCACATGTACCGGGTACATATCACCCTTTTTTGTACCGGGTACAGAAAAACCATAAAAACAAAAAATATAATCCCACCGTAAAAATACCGGCAGGATTATATTAATTGTATTTAATGTTAATATGACTTTATATAATGTTTAATATTTAATATCTAAAAACTGCAGTATTCAAACATTTATACGTGATCCATTTATTTTACAAATTCAGCAGCTTTTGCCCCTGCAGTTTTACCAAAGGTTGTTATATCTGCCAGAGCATTTCCACCAAGCCTGTTAGCTCCATGAATTCCACCTGTTACTTCGCCAGCAGCATATAAGCCTTTAATCACTTCACCAGATTTATTTATTACTTCAGTACTTAAATTAATCTTAACACCACCCATTGTGTGATGAACAGCTGGACCAACTTCCACTGCATAATAAGGTGCTTTAGTTAATTCTGACTTCATATTTTCTCTACCAAAATCTTTGTCATTGTCAGATTTTACAAAACCATTATATCTATTTACAGTTGCTTTAAGCTGATCTGCATCTAATTTCATTTTTTCTGCTAAAGCTGGAAGAGACTCTGCTTCTGTCAATAGTCCTGCTTTATAATAACTTTCAATTGCAGAAAGACCTTCTCTTACTCCCTGATCGAAGATTAGAAATGCAGTTTGTCCTTCCTGAGCCAGTTCTGCTTCAGAAACAACATCTCTAGTTTCCAGTTCATCAACAAATCTCATTGCATCTCTATTAACCAGAATTGCTCCATTTCCTCTGACAGCTTCGGTGATCATTTTATTTTTAACAGGTACAACAGTAGGATGTGTCTGAATTTCTTTCATATCAACTAACTCAACATTTAATGGTGCCAAAAAATCTAATGCATCACCAGTTGCTCCAGGTGCATTTGTTGTCCCAAATCCTTTAAGACTTGGATCAAATTTAACAACTTTTTTTGAATTGGCTCCAAAACCTCCTGTAGCAACAATTACTGCCTCTGCATTAATATTATAACGTCCGTTTTTATTTTCTACAGTAATACCATTTACCTTATTTTCGCTTTGAAGAACTTCTACTGCTTTTGTGCTTAATCTAATATCAACACCAGCTTTTTTAGCATTTTCTACAAGAACATCTACTAAATGTGAACCGACTGCAGCACCACCAGTAGGTCTGTGAGCTCTACTGACACTAGCGCCTCCAAGACTTCCTACATCTGATAAATCGACACCAAGTTTAGTAAGCCAGGCAACTGTTTCATCTGCTGTTTCAGTTAATTTATTAACCAGAAGTGCATTATTTTTTAGCTTACCTCCAAGCATTGTATCTTCAAAAAATAGATCTGCATCATCTTCAATGCCATTTTCTTTTTGAAATTTAGTTTCTGCGGCATTTAAACCGCCAGTTGCATAAGCAGTATTTCCACCAAGTATAGCATTTTTCTCGACAAGAATCACATCTACACCATTATTGCTGGCTTCAATTGCTGCACTAAGACCGGCTCCTCCTCCTCCAATAACTACAATATCAGTCGAGGTATCAGAATTTGCTTTCTTTTCAACAGTAGCTCTAGCTGCCAGTGTTACTCCTGCTTTACTGACTGCATCTTTAACTGCAGAAATAATTGCTTTACTTGTAACAGTTGCACCAGAAACAGTATCTACATCTGTACTGTTTGATGCTATTATGTCAGAAATCACCTGATCAAATGCAGCATCAGTAAAATCTGATTCTTCACTTTCCAGGACATTAATTTCCATTACTTCTTGATTTTCAATAACAACTTCCAGTTTAAGATCTCCATTATGCCCTTCTGCCACACCGGTATAACTCTCCGCTGCAATCACACTGCCGGCAGCTGAAATAATCAGAAGTAGCACAAGAAAAAATGAAACTGTTCTACTTTTTAATCTCATAATAAAACCTCCATTTAAATATTGTGAAAAAAATAACTATATTAAGCGTATTAAGTATAACATCTGATATTTCAGCTGTCAAAAGGGTTTATCACTATTTATATACTTTAATTATCTTTAATTTTTACATTTGTAGAGTTAACTTACATATGATCAATGGTTTACACGAAAGCTAAATATTACTGTGTTATATCATATTATTACCATAATAGAGCAAAAAAATAACAATCGCGCGTGCAGTTCGTACCGGGTACATATTAGGCTATATGTACCCGGTACGAAAAGGGGGGATTTGTACCCGGTACGTAAACGCGTAAACGTAAATATAAATACTTATCAGTTATAAAATATTCTTCTCCAAACATTCTTTCTGCAGATAGCCGATAAATTCTTCTGCTTTATTTTGGGGAGATTCAGTTAACAGACTCACAATAATAAAGATAGCACTTGAAATCAAAAGAGTCCAGATCCCTGCTCCCTGTCCTAAAGGACTCCATCCGGAAAATTGAAGGTAAAGGGCAGTCAATGAACCGGTAATAATACTGCTCAGTGAGCCAGCAGCAGTCGCTTTTTTCCAGAAAAAAGCCCCAAACATTGAGGGGACAGTAACAAGCAGACCAACTGACGCTGCTACAGAAAGAACTGCTATAAGATCAAATTCCTGAACTGCAAAGAAAAATCCCAATAAAGCGATAACTAAAATAGATAATTTTGCTATTCTCAACTGCCTTAAACTTTTATCCTTATCCAGTCTATCCTCTATATTTTTAAATATATCTCTTACAATCAGTGATGAAAGTGTAAGCATTATTGAATCAATAGTAGAAATAGCTGCAGCTGTAATCCCAATCATTGCCGTTAAAGCAAGAATTGGTGGTACATATTTCGAAGCCAGGAGTTCTGGAGTAGCTAAATCAGCATTTTCAAGACCGGGTATAAGTAAAAGGGCAGAAAATCCCCAGATTACTGAAACAAGAGTAAAAATAAAACCAAAAATTAAAAATCCCTTTATCATTGTTTTCATCGATTTTAAATCACGCGGAATAAACAGACGCTGACTTACCTGTGGATTAGAAATAGAAAAGAAAAACCAGGGCAGGCTGAGAGCCAGAAAATTATTAAATTTAAAAAATCCAGGGCCAGGTACTGTAAGCATATTTCCATTCAAATTGGAAAGAGAAGTAAAAAATTCTGAAAAGCCACCAAGATGCTGGTAAATAACATAAAAAAGTATAATAATACTCACAATAATCATAATCAAAGACTGCAGAGAATCAGTCCAGGTGATCGATTTCATGCCGGCAGTTAAAGCCCAGGCAATCGCAAGCACACCAGAAATAATAACTCCTACAATGAAGGGGATTTCTCCATTGGAAAGACCTCTTAAAAGATAACCAACTCCCATCAGCTGAACCGCAAGATAGGGAATCAGAAATATACAAGCCGAAAGAGAAGCGGCAAAAGATATCCACTTATTTTGATAGCGGTCACCGAGCATCTCATATGGTGAAACATAATTATTTTTCTTTCCAATCAGCCAGAAACGGGGACCAAAAAAAGCTACAAGAGAAAGCCCTGATAAATATATCAGCTCAAATCCCAGTGCTCCTACACCACCTGAATATGTAAACCCGGCCAGTCCAATCATCATAAAGGCACTATAAGTTGTGGCACTGTAGGAAAGGGCAGACACTACTCCACCTGTGTTTCTCCCATTAAGAAAGTATTCTGTAATTCCTTTACTCATGTTTTTTCGAGCCATTAGAGCAACTATTGAACCAACTAATATGTATAGAATAACTGCTGTATATAGGTATGTCGCTGACATTAATTATTCCCTCCAGTAAGATGTTATTTTAATAGTTAAATAAATAACGGTTAAAGCAAATATACTCCAAAATAAAAATGCGCCTTTAAATGAATTAATCGAATTTAAAAAATTATAGGGTACAGCAAAAGCTGAAATAACCAGAAGAATCATAATACATATATATATCAGCCGCATTCTTTTTAGTTCCTCTTTTTTCACATAAACCTACTCCCTTTCAATTAAATTTATCTCCTTAATACTCACTTATTCGCAGTATTTTATTTTAAATATTTTTATCTAAACTAAAAATAATTTTATGAAATTTATTTACAGTAAAACTTTACACCTGTCTTTACAGCTAAAACAAAAATAAATTATTCTTCAAGCAGATATCCTTTTTCCCTCAATTCTGCCCTGATTTTTTCTATCACCTGTTCATTTACTGCCTCAATTGTATGCAGATGAACTCCATCAGTTAATTCCGAAAGCAGTGCAGCTTCATTTTGCCGATAATTATTAATAAAAATTTCAACATCATCTATGCTGCTGATCATAAGATTACCGCTGAGCTCTCCATAAATTGGATGTTCAACTTTAACATCAATAATTCTTCCACCATAGTTTACTACAGTAAGCAGCTCATCTCTCAATTCCTCATTATCTCCATGCCGGCAGGCGATAGAAGCTTTAACAGTGGGTATGCCAAGATTATCTTCATAAAAATACCCCTGAGATGTGGCAACTATTCCTTCACCCCGGGCACGCAGAAGAGCTATATCCTGAACAATTACCTGACGACTTACATCAAATTCTTCTGCCAGCCGCGAACCAGTTACCGCCTGTTTTTCATTTTTTAATCTCTGCAGCAGTTTGTTTCTCCTCTCTTCAGTTTTAATCTTTATCACCTCATTTTTATAGTCTATTCAACATTTTAACATCTGTATTGACAGCTGTAAAGACATAATTGTTAAAAAAAGAACTTGTACCGGGTACAAAAAGGCCTTTTTGTACCCGGTACACACTTATAAACTTACAGGCGGGTAAATCCAACTGCATCACAGTCATCTTCAAACAGCTCTTTAAGTTCATCATCAACCTTCGTAAGAGTTACAGAATAACCTGCCATTTCCTGTGAAGTAAAGAATTCTCCAATATAGTTTTTAACTATTTTTATACCCTTTTCCTGCAGCATATTATATACTTTTCTATAGGAAATATACATCTCCAGCCTTGAAGTAGAACCAAGTCCATTGATCAAAACTACAACTTCATCTCCCTTTTTGTAAGGAAGATCTTCCAGAACAATATTTAAAAGATCTGCTGTAATCTCATCATTTGTCTTCATCATTTCTTTTCTAATACCGGGTTCTCCGTGGTGTCCGACACCAATTTCCATTTCACCTTCGGCCAGCTCAAAACTAGGATCTCCACTGGTAGGCATTATACATGGCTTATGGGCAACTCCCATACTTCTTGTATTAAAAAGAGCCCTTTCGGCTGTTTCCTTAATTTCATCAAG
>JBNJGL010000013.1:0-45909 GCA_051747745.1 Bacillota bacterium
GGTAGAAAGACCGGTTGTAAATGAAACTACTGCTTTAGGTGCAGCCTATCTGGCAGGACTTGCAGTTGGTTACTGGGATAATTTAGATGAACTTGTAGCAAAATGGAATAGAGATAAGCTCTTTGTGCCCAGCATGGCTGAAGAAACTCGAGGAAAACTCTATTCAGGATGGAAGCGTGCTGTTGAAAGAGCTCAAAACTGGGCACAGGAGTAATTTAATACAGCAGAATACATTATAGCAGAATAAAATACACTGATTACGGTTTAGGCTGGAGAAATGGAGAAAGCTCAATCCGGATAACATAGGAGTTCTATGTCTATCTGGTTGAGCTTTTTTTACTCTCAATGATTAAATAAATAAAAATAATTATGCAGGCAGTATAAGGAGGTTATTTAATTGACTAATAAAAAATATGATATAATAATTGTTGGAGGAGGTGTATCCGGGTGTGCAGTTGCCTGGAAGCTTTCAAGATATAATTTGAATGTTTTGCTTTTAGAAAAAGAACCCGATCTTGCAGCAGGCACAACAAAAGCTAATACAGCAATAATACATGCCGGATATAATGCAGATCCAAATAAGCTAAAAGGACGTTTGAATGTTAAAGGAAATGTCGAAATTAAAGAGATAGCTAAAGATTTAAGTATTCCCTTTAAAGAAATTGGTTCACTTGTTGTTGGTGTTAAGGGTGATGACTTAAGTATACTTGATGAACTTTTAGAAAAAGGAAAGAAAAATAATGTTGAAGGTTTAAAGATTGTAGATAAAGAGTGGCTGCGGGAAAATGAACCACATCTAACTAAAGATGCTGAAGCTGCTTTATGGGCACCTACTGCAGGAATAACAACTCCCTGGGAATTTGCAGTTGCAATGGCTGAAAATGCTGTGGCAAATGGAGTTGATGTAGAATTAGAAGCAGAAGTTTTAGATGTTTTAACAGAAGATGGTAATGTGGTTGGTGTAAAAACAAATAGAGGAGATTTTGCTGCTGATTATGTTATAAATGCTGCAGGATTATATGCTGATGATGTTGCCAGAATGGTCGGAGTGGAAAAAATTGAAATACGTCCTCGTAAAGGTGAATATTACATTTATGATAAAGCAAAAGATTTTGATGTTAATCATGTCATTTTTCCAATACCAACTCCAATTTCAAAAGGTATTGTTGTCACCAGAACTATAGAAAATAATTTATTGATTGGCCCAACTTCAGATCCGATTGATGATAAAACAGATTTATCAACAACACCTGAAGGGTTGGAAAAAGTTTATAATGGTGCTAAAAAGCTATTCCCTGATTTGACATTAAAAGATACTATAAGAGTTTTTGCAGGTTTGAGAGCTGCAGATAAAACTGAAGACTTTGTAATTGAAGCGGCCGATAATGTACATGGGTTTATTAATGTTGCTGGAATTCAGTCTCCTGGCTTATCATCTGCTACTGCTATCGCAGATATGACTCTCGATATTTTGAAAGATGAAGGCCTAAATTTACAGGAAAAGAAAGATGTCATAGAAAAAAGAGAAGAACCTGTTAGATTTTATGAAATGACAAATGAAGAAAGAGCTAAGATGGTAGAAAAAGATAAAAAATATGGAAAGATTATCTGCAGATGTGAAACAGTATCCTATAAAGAGATATTAGATGCAATACATGGACCAATTGGTGCTAGAACTGTTAATGCAGTTAAAAGAAGAACAAGGGCTGGTGCCGGAAGGTGTCAGGGTGGTTTTTGTGGCCCGAGAGTTTTAGAAATATTATCAGAAGAGCTGGGAATTGATCCTACAGAAGTAAAACAGGAGGAAACTAATTCTCAAATTATTGAATACAAAATTAAAGAGTTACTTGGAAGTAAGGTGATGGATAATGCTTAACATAAAAAAAGATGTGGTAGTAATAGGAGGAGGACCGGCAGGCTTAGCAGCTGCTGTTAAGGTTTTTGATAATGGTGTAAAAGATGTAATGATTTTAGAGAGAGATTTTGAATTAGGAGGAATCCTTCCTCAGTGTATCCATAATGGTTTTGGTCTCCATCATTTTAAAGAAGAGTTAACAGGACCAGAATATGCTCAGAGATTTATTGATGATGTTGAAGAACGAGATATTGAGGTTAAATTAGATACTATGGTACTTGATGTTACTCCAGATAGAAAAGTATATGCTATGAACAGAGAAGACGGCTTTTTAGAAATTGAAGCGGATACAGTCATTCTGGCAATGGGCTGTAGAGAAAGAACTGCCGGTGCAATAGGTATTCCAGGTACAAGACCTGCCGGTGTATTAACAGCAGGTACAGCACAGAGATATACAAACATTGAAGGATTACTGCCAGGTAAAGAGGTGGTAATACTGGGTTCAGGCGATATTGGATTAATTATGGCCAGAAGAATGAAATTAGAAGGTGCTGACGTAAAAGCTGTTTGTGAAATTTTACCATATACTGGTGGGTTAACAAGAAATGTAGTTCAGTGTTTGCAGGATTATGATATTCCTCTGATGTTAAATCACACAATAACAAGAATTGAAGGTAATGAAAGATTAGAGGCTGTTGAAATATCAGAAGTAGACGAAAATATGAAACCAATCCCCGGTACTGAAGAAAGAATAGAAGCAGACACATTATTGTTATCTGTAGGTTTAATACCAGAAAACGAGTTATCTAAAAAAGCAGATGTTGTTTTAGATAATCGAACAGGTGGGCCAGTAGTTAATGAAGGTAGAGAAACTAATATAGAAGGCATTTTTGCCTGTGGTAATGTTCTGCATGTACACGATTTAGTTGACTGGGTTACTCAGGAAGCAGAAATTGCTGGAGACTGGGCAGCTAAATATGTAAAAGGTGAACTGCAGAGATCTGATAATAAGATTAAAGTAAATGCAGGAGAAAATGTTGCATATGTTATTCCACAGAATATTGAATTAACAGATGAAAACAGAAAACGTATACCTCTTTATATGAGAGTATCCATTCCTCTAACAGCCTGTGAAATTAAATTATCTGCAGATGGTGAAGAGCTGTATTCGTTCAATGAACCATTTGCAAAGCCAGGTGAAATGCTGAGTGTTCCATTAGCACAGAAAACACTTGATGATCTTGGAAATATAGAAGAAATAACTGTAGATATTATAGAAAAGGAGGGAGAATAGATGAGTGAAACTAAAACTATCACCTGTGTTGCATGTCCTAAAGGGTGTGAGGTAACAATTGAATATGAAGGTGATGAGATATTAGATATACGAGGTAATGCCTGTCCTCAGGGTGCGGATTATGCAAGAGAGGAGTTTGTTGCTCCAACTAGAGTACTACCTACAACTGTGGCTGTTGAAAATGGAGCATTACCACTTGTTCCAGTAAAAACTACACAACCTATTTCTCTGGAGATCATTCATGATGCGATGAAAATTATTGGTAAAACAAAAGTTAAAGCTCCTGTTAAAATAGGGCAGGTTATTGTGAAAAACATTTTAGAGACAGGTGCTGATGTGGTTGCAACAAGGGATCTGCCCAAAAAAGTAAGTCAGGGAGGAGATAAAATTGAGGCTAAAAGATAAAAAACTTGCAATGTTGGTCGGGCCTGGATATGAGGATTTAGAATTCTGGGTTGTATATATGAGGATGATAGAAGAAGGTGCAGAAGTAGATGTAGTTGGGATGGAAAAAGGTGCAGAATATGCCAGCAAACATGGATGTCTTAAAGCAAAAGCTGACTATACTGCTGCAGAAGTTATGGATAACGATTATGATGGAGTACTGATACCTGGTGGATGGACTCCAGACAAAATAAGAAGAGATAAAGATATTGTAAAATTGGTAAAAAAGAACTATGATGATGGTAAAATAATTGGTTTAATATGTCACGCCGGGCTTGTTGGCATTTCTGCAGGTATAATTGACGGAAAGGCTACCGGATCTAAAGGAATTAAAGATGATATAGAAAATGCCGGAGGTAAATGGGTAGATGAGCCTGCATTTAGAGATGGAAATATAGTCTGGGGAAGGGTTGTTGCAGATATACCTGACTACTGCCGTGAACTGGTCAAAGCACTGGGAAAATAGTTTATCATAAATATGCTCATCACTCTAATTACAAGGGTGGTGAGCTATTAAGTAAAAATTTACAATTGTTTGACAATTTAAAATGTTAGTGGTACAATATTCATGAAATTGGGCAGGTATAGTTTGCTTTAAATTTTACTGTCTATTTAGTTTTATTTTGCTGCAGTTTATATAAAAAAGTAAAATAAATTCAGAGGGGTGATTAATCTTCTTCAAATTATTTAAGCTCATTTGTTGCAGACCTTTTTAAGGAATTAAAAACAAGGAGGTATAACAAATGGCCGGTTTAAATCTTAGTTTAATTTTAGGTGCTTTTGGAGGAGGATTATTTGGTGCAGCACTGGGTGCGCTTCCGGCATTTATATTTTGCGGGTTTGCAGTACTAGCCGGTGAAGCTCTTGCTCTTGCAGTTGGAGGAGGATCTATAACTGCTGGCATTGGATTTGGAGTTTTATTTGGACCTCATATTGCTTTTGCAGGTGGAGCTGCTGCTACAGCATATGCTGCAAAAAAGGATAGACTGGATGATGGTGCTAACATACTTGCTCCTTTGATGGGAATTGAAGAGAATTGGGATATTCTATTAGTCGGTGGAATTTTTGGTGTGCTGGGATTAGTAATAGAAAAATTTTTCGCAGGGATAGGAACACCCACAGATACAATTGCATTAACTGTTGCTGTTTCAGCTATTATTAAGCGGATATTATTTAGTGATAAAGGAGTTATTGGAAAATATGATCCAGAAAAAAGTGATTCTTTCTGGAAACCACCTAAAGAGATAGCGTGGCTTCCCTGGCAGATGAATTTTTCTCAGCTTTTACCTCTTGGTCTTGGTGTTGGTCTTGTTTCTGGATATATAACTATACTTACTGGAAGTAAATTTATTATGTTTGGTATTACAGCTGCTTCTTTAATTATTCTTGAAACTAAGGGTAAAGGGCCTGTAACACATCATATAGCATTTCCAGCGGCGGCTGCAGCGATCGCTACTAATAGTGTAATTTGGGGTGGGATATTTGGTATTCTAGGTGCATTTATTGGTGAATTTTTTGCTAGACTATTTTATGATTGGGGAGATACCCATATTGATCCACCAGCCTGCACTATTGCAGTTCTAATTACGACAGCCATGCTATTTTTAGGATTTTCATTTTAATTTTATTGAAGATTTAACAGATAATATATTTCAATACTCCTGGCATCTGTCAGGAGTATTGAAATATTGAATTAAACATTTGTATAATTAATACATTAGATGTATAATTAAATATAGTATTGATTTTATAAAAAATCATAATCGCTTATTATTCAGGGAGGCAGCAAATTTGAGACATCTTTCGAATTATTTTAAAAAACATCCTATAATACCTTCAGTTCGAGATATGAAATATCTTGAACAGGCAATGAAAACAGAAAAATCAGTGGTTATCTTTTTACTTGCTGGCTCCATTTTTGATCTTGAAGAAGCAATGGAAAAAGCAGAAAAATATGACAAATTACTGATAATTAATGTTGATCTTGTACAGGGGATTTCTCAGGATGCAAAAGGTATGGAATATCTGGCAGATAAAAACCTGTGTGATGGAATAATATCAACTAGAAGTCATCTTATTAAGGCAGCAACCAGATGTGGATTAATGACAATTCAGAGGATATTTTTACTTGATTCCGGCTCTTTCAAAACTGCAAAACACATGCTGGGTAATGAAAAGATTGATTCAGTAGAAATATTACCAGGTATCGCAGCACCTTATTATATTTCACATCAGGAAAGATACCAGATTAATTATCCTGTAATTGCAGGAGGACTTATTGAGACAAAAGAAGAGGTTGAAAGTCTGGTAGAAGCTGGTGTTCTTGCAATTTCTACAAGTCAGAGAAGTTTGTGGACAGCAGAATTTAATTAATTTAAGGAGGTAATTAGTGTGAAGAAGAAATTAGTTAATAATCCTGATCATGCTGTGGTTGAAATGGTGGAAGGTATTGTAATGGAGAAGCCAGAAAAGATAGAAAAACTGGATGATTTTAATGTAGTTGTCAGAAAAGATGCTCCTCTAGAAAAAGTTGCATTAGTTAGTGGTGGTGGAAGTGGACATGAGCCATCTCATGCTGGTTATGTTGGTGAAGGTATGTTAGATGCTGCAGTAGCTGGTGATGTATTTACTTCTCCTACACCAGATGCAGTTTTCGAAGCTATTAAAGCTGTAGATGGAGGAAAAGGAGTACTCCTGATTGTAAAAAATTATACCGGAGATATAATGAATTTTGAAATGGCTGCAGATATGGCTGAAGCTGAAGGTATTGAAGTTGACCATGTGGTGGTTAATGATGATGTTGCGGTTGAGGACAGTCTTTATACAACAGGACGTCGAGGAGTAGCCGGTACTGTATTTGTACATAAGATAGCCGGCGCAAAAGCTGCAGCAGGTGGAGAACTTTCAGAAGTAAAAGCAGCAGCAGAAAAAGTTATTGCAAATGTAAGGACAAAAGGAATGGCCTTATATCCATGTCGTGTACCTTCTGCAGATGAGTCCACATTTAAACTTGATGAAGATGAAATGGAATTAGGTATAGGAATTCATGGTGAGCCAGGAACCGAGAGAACAAAAGTCAAAAAAGCTGATGAAGTTGTAGATGATCTATTAGGTAGTGTTATTTCAGATATTTCTTTTGGAAATGGTGATGAAGTTGCACTAATGGTAAACGGTATGGGTGGAACACCTTTAATGGAACTTTATATCGCCAACAGGCGTGCACATCAGATACTGGAAGATAAAGGGATTAAAGTATACAAGAATTTTGTTGGTGAATATATGACATCATTAGAAATGGCAGGAATGTCAATCACACTGCTTAAACTTGATAAAGAATTAAAAGAACTTCTGGATGCACCAACTGACATAAATATTATGAAATAAAATGCAGACAGGGAGGATATTTCAGTGACAGAAAAAATTAAAGATATATTTATAAAAATTTCAGATGTGATAATTGAAAACAAAAAGTACCTGACAGAATTAGATTCTGCTATTGGTGATGGAGACCACGGCATCAATATGTCACGAGGTTTTAAAAAAGTCAAAGAAAAACTCAGCAGTAATGATTATGAAAAAAACTCTGATTTGGTAAAAACAGTTGCGATGACCCTTATATCAACTGTTGGAGGTGCTGCTGGCCCACTTTATGGAACTGCATTTTTGAATGTAAGTAAAGTGATACCTGACTCTGATTTTGATATTGACTCAGCCATTGAAATAGGAGAATCTGCGGTTAATGGAATTCAAAAAAGAGGTAAGGCCGAACAGGGAGAAAAAACAATGCTGGATGCTATTATGCCGGCAGTAGATTCTCTGCGGGAGAGTAAAGAAAAAGGTCTGAGTTTACAGGAGGCACTTGAAAAATGTAAAAACACTGCTGAAGAAGGAATGAAGGCAACAATTCCTATGCAGGCTACAAAGGGACGTGCCAGTTATCTTGGTGAAAGAAGTAAAGGTCATCAGGATCCTGGAGCCACTTCAAGTTATTTAATTATAAAAACAATAATTGATGAAATAAATTAATGAATGGAGTGAGCAGATGGTAGGTATTTTAATTGTTTCTCATAGTAAAGAAATAGCTGATGGAACTAAAAAATTGGCTGAACAGATGAAACAGGCAGATGTAGAAATAAAAGCGGTTGGAGGAACTGCAGAAGGTGAAATAGGTACTGATCCTGATGCAATTAATTCAGCACTCGAAGAGATGAACAAAGAAGATGGTGTAATAATTCTTGCAGATCTTGGCAGTGCTGTAATGAGTGTAAATATGGTAATGGACTGGCTTGATGAAGATACAAAAAAACGAGTTATTCTGGCAGATGCCCCAGTTGTTGAAGGAGCAGTATTTGCTTCAGTAGAGGCGAGTCTCGGCAATTCAATTTCTGATATATTATCTTCAATTGAGTCATTAGATATTATCAAAAAAAATTAACTGAAAGCCGGGGTTAATCCCGGCTTTTTTTTAGGTTTCAAATTTTATACCAATAAATTGACAAAAAAAGATGAAATTCACCATTACTTTATGATAAAATATATAAGTGAATAAAAAAAATGAAAGGATGATCAGATTGGCAGAAGAAAAGAAAGTAATAATTAAGAATAAGACCGGTCTGCATGCCCGGCCTGCAGCACAATTTGTGCAAAAAGCAGGTAAATTTGATTCAAAAATAGAAATTATTTTTGAAGAAAAAGAAGTTAATGCAAAAAGCATTATGGGAGTTATGAGTTTAGGAGTTGGGAAAGGGAATGAAATATTATTGAGAGCTGATGGTGAAGATGCAGAAGAAGCTTTAAATGAACTTGAAGAATTCATTACAGTTGAAATGCCTAAAGAAGATGAAGAGGAGTGATTTAAATGAAAGGAATCGCTGCCTCACCTGGTATTGCTATTGGAAAAGCTCTGATAAAAAAAGAAAAAAATGTTGAAATATCTCAGAAAAAAATATCTGAAGATAAAGTTAATGAAGAAGTGGAAAAGCTGCACAGGGCAATTGAGAAAGCTAAAACAGAATTGAAAACTATAAGAGATAATACTGCTGAAAAAATGGGGGAAGAAAAAGCAGAAATTTTCGATGCACATTTAATGATTCTGGATGATCCAGAATTAATACCTGCATTTGAAAATAAAATAAAAGATGAAAATATTTCTTCTCCAGCTGCAGTAAAGGAAATTATTGATCAATATGCATCGATGTTTGCGGCTATGGAAGATGAATATCTTAAAGAGCGGGGAACTGACATAAAAGATGTAGGAAAAAGAATTATAAATATTCTTCTCGGGAGAGAAGATCTTAGCGAAAAACTAAATGACGAAGTTATTATAATTGCAGAAGACTTAACTCCCTCTGATACCGCACAATTAGATACATCTAAAGTACTGGCTTTTTTAACCAGAGATGGTTCTCGAACTTCACATACTGCAATAATGGCCAGATCACTTGGCATACCGGCTGTAGTAGGTCTTGGCGATAAACTTATGGATAAAAATGCAGATAATGCAGTGCTTATAGTTGATGGAAATAGTGGTGATGTATATTTTAATCCCGATGATTCCACACTAAATAAATACAGGCAGAAACTTGCTGAATATGAAGCTGAACAGAAGAGGCTGACTGTTTATAAAGATAAAAAAGCAAAAACGAAAGATGGTCAGGAGATAGAGGTTGCAGGTAATATGGGTAATTTAGCTGACCTTGGTCCAGTTCTTGAAAGAGGTGGAGAAGGTATTGGGCTTTTTAGAACTGAATTTCTGTATATGGATAGAGATGAAATTCCTTCTGAAGAGGAACAGTTTGAAGTATATAAAAAAGCCGCTGAAAAAATGGGGGATTATCCTGTTGTTATAAGGACACTGGATATTGGAGGAGATAAAGATCTTCCTTATCTAGATTTACCTGAAGAAATGAATCCGTTTTTAGGATACAGAGCTATTAGGATGTGTCTTGATAGACCCGATATATTCAAACCACAGCTGAGAGCCATTTTACGTGCCAGCAAGTACGGAAATTTAAAAATGATGTTTCCTATGATTTCTTCACTGGGAGAATTAAGAAATGCCAAAGAAATACTGGATGAAGTAAAAAAAGAATTAGATAATGAAAAAATAGAATACAATCAAGATATGGAAGTCGGTATTATGATAGAAATACCAGCTGCAGTAATGATAGCGGACGTTCTTGCAGAAGAGGTTGATTTTTTTAGTATTGGAACAAATGATTTGATTCAATATACAATAGCTGTTGATAGAACAAATGAAAAAATAGCTGAAATGCATACACCATATCATCCTGCTGTATTGAAATTGATAAAAAAGACAATAGATGAAGGACACAAAGCCGGAATCTGGGTTGGTATGTGTGGAGAAGCTGCTGGTGATGAACTGCTGCTCCCATTTCTTCTTGGTGCTGGTCTGGATGAGTTCAGCATGAGTGCTGTTTCCATATTAAAAATAAAAGAACTGCTGGAAAACTGGACTCAAAAAGAAGCCGAAAAAGAAATGAAATCGATTCTTAAATTAAAAACTTCAGAAGAAGTGAGAGATTATCTTAAAAAAATAAATTAAAAAATTATCCGGATAGCTTTTGCTATCCGGTTTTAAAAATACAGTTTGTATTTGAGTAGGGATATATAATGAGAAATAAAATTAAAAACACTTTAATTTATGAGATTTATCGTCTTTCATTACCGGAAATATGGCTGGAGATTATTTTACCATTAGTTGTTGGTGCGGCTGCAGCTTTAAAATACAATGGGTCTTTTAATATAGGCTGGTTTATGGCAAATTTAATTAATATTTTTTTAGTGCTTATAGCTGTAAATAGCTGGATAATAATAATAGATTCTGAAACTAATTTTTATCAACTTTTTTACTATCACAGATATTATCCATCTGAAAAGGATTATGATAGGGACATAAAAATAATTCAGGACAAAAAACTATTTTTAACTGCTGTTTTATCCACTCTTTTTTCTATACTGGCTTTAATTTTAACTGCCTGGTTTCGTTCAGTTTTTTTAATCTGGATTATAATGATCACAGCAGTCCTTCTTTTGATGTACATATATTTACAGATGCAGATGATAGAAAGTCTTTTTGATGAATTTTTAGTGGGCTTGATTAATGGTCCTGCCCTGGTTTTAATGAGTTTTGTAATACAAACAGGAGAAATATCCATTATTCCTTTAATTGTATCTTTACCATTATCAATTTTAATCGTCAATATCCGCTGGTTAAATCAACATAAAGAAAATTACCTTTTAAAAGGTTTACAAATTTTATTGCTGGCTGCCTATGCGTCATTTGCACTTATTTTTGCTTATTTTAATAGTATAATATATTTACTGCTTTTTTTAACATTTCCATATACTTTTTATAATATAAAATTAAATAAAAAATTCTATCTATACTATTCACCTGATTTTAGAATTGAAAGATATGCTTTAAGATTGTATTATATTAGTGCTGTCTTGCTTTCCTTTTCTATGCTGTTAGACTATTTGGTTTTTTAGTATTTATCAATTATAATTTATATACATTGCTGGAGATAAAATTTTTTAACTGGAGGTAAATTAATGACTGATAAATTAGATGAATTTCAGGAATTTAGAGAAAAAGTGAATGAGATTATACTTTCTAAAGATGATTTAAATATAAAGAGATTTTTTAATTTAGACAGCCGGGTTTACGTAGATAATAAACTTTCTTCTGAAGTAAAAGAAATGCTTGGTCTGGTTTCTTCGCTTGTTCTGCGCTGTGATGACTGTATTAGTTATCATATTATACAGTGTAAAAAAGAAGGATGGACAAATGAAGAAATATTGGAAGCTATGAGTGTAGGATTAATTGTTGGTGGTTCTATTGTTATTCCCCATTTGAGACGGGCTGTAAACTTTATGGAAGAACTGGATGAAGAAGCTGGAAGTGATAAAGAAATATACAAAATATATACTGATGGAGCCTGTTCTGGCAATCCGGGTCCTGGTGGATATGCAGCAGTAATATTATTTGATGATGAAGAAAAAAAGATTGCCGGTTCAGCAGAAGATACAACCAACAACAGAATGGAGCTGAAGGCAGTTATAGAAGCATTGAAAGTCATTCCAGAAGGGGCAGAGGTTGAGCTGTATAGTGATTCTACATATGTCTTAAATGGTCTGTCTGAATGGATTAAATCCTGGAAATCAAAAGGATGGAAAACTTCCGCTAATAAAGAAGTTGCCAATAGAGATTTGTGGTCAGAATTAGATATATTGGCATCAAAATTAAAAATTAATTATTTTAAAGTTGAAGGGCACAGTGGAGATCATTATAATGAAATTGCTGATTCACTGGCTAAAGAAGCTGTTCCGGAAAACGATAATTAAAATATTGCTTCAGATAGGAGTGTGGTTTTAATGAATAATTTGTTAGAAAACAGGAAAAAAGCTGCTGACTATATAAAAAAAAGATATAGTGGTAATGCCAGGATAGCGATAATTTTAGGTTCTGGTCTTGGAGATTACAGTCAGGAAATTAATAATAAGGAAGTTTTTAAATTTGGAGATATTCCATATTTTCCAACATCAACAGTTGAAGGGCACAGTGGAGAACTTATAATTGGTGAAATAGCAGGTAAAGAAATAATTGCTATGAATGGCAGAGTTCACTTTTATGAAGGCTATTCTATGAAAGAAATAGCATTTCCAATTTGGGTTATGAAAGAGCTTGGAATAGAAAAGCTTCTTATAACCAATGCAGCCGGTGGTCTTAATCCGACATTTGAAGCTGGTGATCTAATGATAATAAAAGACCATATAAACTTTATGGGAACAAACCCATTGATTGGAAAAAACGATAGTGAATTAGGTCCCAGATTTCCAGCGATGACAGATGCTCATCCCCAGTATTTGATAGATATAGCTGAAGCTGCAGCTGAAAAGATAGAACTGAGGATTATGAAAGGGGTATATCTCGCCATAACTGGCCCTGTTTATGAAACTACAGCGATGAGTAAATTTCAGCGATTCATTGGAGCAGATGCTGTGGGGATGTCAACAGTTCCTGAATTAATAGCAGCTACACATGCAGGAATTGATAATTTGGCAGTATCATGCATAACAGATATAGTAAAAGATGTGCCTGAAAAATCACTCACCCATGAAGAAGTAGTTGCAGTTGCGAATAGTATCAAACCGGTGTTTAAAAAACTGATGAATGAAATAATACAAATGATAGAAATTTAATTTTTATTCTGACATTCTGGACAAAGACCTGTAAACTCAAGTCTGTGTTCATTAACCTGAAAAGCTGTTTCTTCATTAACAATTTTATTTATATCATCAAATAAATCGACATGGATATCAAATACTTTACCACATTTTTCACAGCGAAAATGGTAATGATTTTCGGGATTTCCATCATAACGGCTGTAAGTACTGCCATAATCTAAAATTTGAATTTTACCCAGTTCAGATAAAACGTTTAAATTTCTATAAACAGTTCCTAAACTGATATTAGGAATCTCTTTTTTAACCTGTTCGTATATCCAGTCAGCTGTGGGATGTGATTTAGTATTTTTAAGTACTCTTAAAATTGCTTTTCTCTGTTTAGTCATTCTAGTATTTTTAGCCATAATATCCTCCTAAAATTAATAATAGTAATTAATACTGTTTAATATAATATTAGCAGAAATAATGATAAAGTTCAAGTAAAATCTATAAGGAATTCGCTATAATTAATTTAAAAATGTAAATTAACTTTTGTTATAAATGAAATTTTATTTATTAAAGATTAATTAGGGTGCAGAAAGAAAAGAATTGAATTTCAAAATATATACAGAAATGTGAAGGTGATAATATTGAGTAATAAAAAAAGAATTTTAACCGGTGATAGACCGACCGGCAAACTTCATTTAGGTCATTATGTTGGCAGTCTTCAGAATAGAGTAGAACTGCAGGAAGAATATGATACTTTTTTAATAGTAGCTGATGTACAGGCTTTAACTACTAACTTTGATAAACCTGAACAGCTGAGTGAAGATCTCAGGCAGGTAGTAAGAGATTATCTTGCTGCAGGTATTGACCCTGAAAAGACTACAATTTTTGTACAGTCAATGGTTCCAGAAATAGCAGAGCTAACAGTTTATTTTTCAATGCTGGTTACAGTGAATCAGCTTAGACATAATCCAACTATAAAAAGTGAAGCTGCTCAATATGGATACAGTGACATGACATATGGTTTTCTGGGCTATCCTGTAAGTCAAACAGCAGATATAACTTTCTGCAGGGCACATCTTGTCCCTGTAGGTGAAGATCAGATACCACATATAGAACAGGCAAGAAAAATTGTTCGTAAATTTAATAATTCTTATGGTGAAGTTTTTCCAGAACCAGAAGCATTAATAAGTGATTTCCCCAGGTTAATGGGGCTGGATGGAAAAAGCAAAATGAGCAAAAGTTTAAATAATGCTATATATCTGTCTGATTCTAGTGAGGAAATCAACAAAAAAGTAATGCAGGCAAAAACAGATCCAGCAAGAATTCATAAAGATGATCCCGGGCACCCAGAAGTATGTACAGTTTTTCATTATCATCAGGCTTTTAATAAGGAAGAAGCTGATGAAATCGAGTCTCTCTGTAGAGCAGGAAAGATTGGATGTGTGGAATGCAAGAAAAATTTGGCTAATAAATTAAATCAACTTTTAAATCCTATGCGGGAACGCAGAAGAAAATATGTTAATAATCCAGAACTTGTTGATAAGATTTTATTAGAAGGAACCGAAAGAGCACGGTTAGAAGCACAAAAAACTATGAAAAAAGTTAGAAAAGCAATGAAAATAGATTATTTTTAAATCACCCTTAACTTAATTTAGAGAATATCATAATGGAGGGAGAGAAATGTAAGTGGATAATTCTAAAAAAACTATAGCTTTAATTTTTGGTGGAAAATCTGCAGAACATTCAGTTTCTATACTTTCTGCCAGATCAGTTTTTAATGCTGTTGATAACAGCAGGTATAAGATAATACCATTTGCTATATCAAAGCAGGGTAAATGGCTTTCCGAACAGGATTCTTTAGATATTTTAGATTCAAATACTAAGGAAGCTGTATCTGACAGTCAGCAGGAAATGATTTCATGTAAGATTATAAATCTTCTGCAGAATAAAATAGATGCTGTTTTTCCCCTATTACATGGACCATATGGAGAAGATGGTAGAATTCAGGGATTTCTGGAAATATTAGATATTCCATATGTTGGCTGTGGTTTAACTTCATCAGCGGTTGGAATGGATAAGGAAATAATGAAAAAATTATTTTCTTATCAAGATTTGCCTCAAACAGATTATATAGTAATACGAGATTATGAATTTAATAATTCAGATAAAGATGTAATGTACGATAAAATCAGGCGTGAACTCGGACTGCCTTTTTTTGTTAAACCTGCTAATCTTGGTTCCAGTATTGGCATTTCCATGGTTGAAAAGAAAAAAGAATTTACCTATGCATTTACAGAAGGTTTTAAATATGATAAAAAAATAATTGTTGAAAAAAAAGTTTCCGGCAGAGAAATTGAGTGTGCAGTTTTGGGCTTTGCAGGTAATATTGAAGTATCTTCACCAGGAGAAATTATTTCTTCACATAATTTTTATGATTATAATGCAAAATATGAGGATTTTTCAACTGATTTAATTATTCCTGCTGAATTAGATCCTGAATTAAACCGTCAAATTAAAAATACTGCTGAACTGGCCTTTCAGGCAATTGATGGTAGAGGTTTAGCGAGAGTGGATTTTTTTGTTGAGGACGGAAATATTTTAATAAATGAAATAAATACAATGCCTGGTTTTACTGAATACAGTATGTATCCAAAGTTATTCGAATATGATGGACTTTCATATTCAGATTTAATAAGCAGACTGATAGAAATTTCATTTGTCTGATTATTATTTAGTTTAATAATTTTTTTGTATAAATGAACCGGAATATTAATAGATTTAATTAAATTTCAGTTTAGAATTTAAAATTGGATTTAATTCAAAAAAGGAGAATAAAAATGGGTGAACTCCATATTATTCATGCTGATATGGATGCTTTTTTCGCAGAAGTGGAGAGAATTGATAATCCTCAGCTTAAAGGGAAAGCAGTCATTATAGGTGGGATGAAGCTTGGAGATAGAGGTGTTGTTTCTACAGCTTCTTATGAAGCGCGCAAATATGGTGTACATTCTGCAATGCCTATTGCCACTGCCAAAAAACTCTGTCCTGATGGAGTGTATTTACCGGCCAGACATAAAAGATATTCTGAGATGTCAGCAGAAATATTTGATATTTTAACAAGTTTTACACCACTGGTTGAAAAGATATCTATAGATGAAGCATTTTTAGATATAAAAGGCTGTGAACGTCTATATGGTAGTCCTGTGCAGATTGCAGAAAAGATTAAAGAAGATGTTTACAAACAGACAGGCCTTAAAATTTCCATTGGACTTTCAGTTAATAAGTTTCTAGCAAAATTGGCTTCCGATTTTGATAAACCGGATGGTCTAACAGTGGTTCCCGGGAATGAGATAAAAAAATTTTTAAGAGATCTTCCGGTTGATAAAATATGGGGGGTTGGAAATAAATTTAAAGAAAGTTTAAATGAAATTGGTATTAATTATGTAAGAGATATCTGGCCCTATTCTGTTAATGAGCTAAAAAAACTTTTTGGGAAAGCCGGTGTTAAATTATATTATTTAAGCAGAGGTATAGATGAAAGGGAAGTAGAAGTTAAGAATGAAATTAAATCTGTAAGCCATGAGGAAACTTTTTTTAATAATTTAAATGATTATTCGGAAATAATGGCTTATTTATTAAAATTAAGTGAAAAAGTATCTTTTCGTCTTCGAGAGCAGAATCTTTATGGAAAAACAATTTTCATAAAAATTAGATATGATAACTTCAGTACTGTCAGCAGACAGATGAGTTTTAAACGTGCCCTTAACAGTGCTGATAAAATTTATAAATTTTCTAAGAAATTAATTGATGATAACAAGTTACTTAATAAAGAAATTCGACTTCTGGGGGTAGGAGTCAGCAGTTTAATAAGTGATGAAAACAGACAGCTGAATCTTTTTGAAAATAATAAAGAAAACAGTGGAAAAAAAGAACTGGATAGAGTTGTAGATAAATTAAAGCATAAATATGGAATTGACAGCATTTCTAGAGCACGAAAACTTTTTATTAAAGATGAATAACAGCTATTTTGCCGCCTGTAAAAAAGAACAGGTGGTTTTTTTATTTTTTTTTTAAAATATCATTTTTTATAAAGGAATTATTAATTTTATGTAGAATAAGGTAATTAAGTGGTAGATAGTGGTGTAAAAGGGTATGAAGTGGGGGAAGTGATATTATGTTTATGGGTGAATATACTCATAGTATGGACAGTAAAGGCCGAT
This sequence comes from Bacillota bacterium, assembly GCA_051747745.1. Taxonomy (GTDB): domain Bacteria; phylum Bacillota; class Halanaerobiia; order Halanaerobiales; family Halanaerobiaceae; genus QPJE01. The sequence continues at coordinate 17,012 of JBNJGL010000013.1, forward strand.
TAATTATACCGTCAAAATTACGTGAGGACCTCACAGAAAAGTTTGTTATTACAAGAGGTCTGGATAACTGTCTGTTTTTGTATCCATTTCCTGAATGGAATACTCTTGAAGAAAAATTAACATCACTGCCTATGACCAGCAAAAACGCCAGAAATTTTGTCAGATTTTTCTTTTCTGGTGCCAGTGAATGTGAACTTGATAAGCAGGGAAGAGTATCTCTTCCTTCAAATTTAAGAGAATATGCTGATTTTGAACATGAAATAGTTATTATTGGACTTGCTAATAGAATTGAATTGTGGGCCAAAGAAAAATGGGATGATTATATGGATGAAGTTGAAGATTCTTATGAAGATATAGCAAATGCAATGGAAGAACTTGGAATTTAAAGGAGATTATGATGGATTACACACATAAACCTGTCCTATTAGAAAAAAGTATTGAACTTTTAAATATAAAAGAAGATGGAATATATTTTGATGGAACTCTCGGTAGAGGTGGACACAGCAGAGAAATTTTAAAATATCTTTCTGATAAAGGTAAATTGATTTCCGTTGATAGAGATAAAGTGGCTGTAAAAACTGTAAGTAAAATATTTGAAAATGAAAATAGAATACAGGTTGAACACGCTAATTTTCTCGATATTGACCTGGTTCTGAAAAAAAATGGTATAGATAAAGTTGATGGGATTATTTTGGATCTGGGAGTTTCTTCACCACAGCTGGACAATGCAAATAGAGGTTTTAGTTATAATAAAGATGGTCCACTTGATATGAGAATGAATAAAAACCAGGATAAGACAGCAGCCGATATCTTAAACAGCTATAGTGAAGAGGAACTCAGTAGAGTTATCAGCAAATATGGCGAAGAAAATTGGGCTTCACGGATAGCGGAGTTTATTGTCAGGGCACGAAAAGATAAAAAAATTGAAAGAACTCTGGAACTTGTGGAAATTATCAAAGCTGCTGTACCTGCATCAGCTAGAAGAACAGGAGGACATCCGGCCAGAAGAACTTTTCAGGCAATTCGAATTGAGACAAATAATGAACTTAAACAGCTGGAAAAAATGATTGAAGAATCTGTTTTATATTTAAAAAAAGAAGGAAGAATCTGTGTTATTAGTTTTCATTCTTTAGAAGATCGGATAGTTAAACATACTTTTAGAGAACTGGCAAAAGATTGTGTATGTCCACCGGATTTTCCAATTTGTGTCTGTGATAAAAAATCGGAAATTAAGGTAATAACCAGAAAGCCGCTTACTGCAGATGAGAAGGAATTGAAAGAAAACCCCAGAGCGAGAAGCGCAAAATTGCGAGCAGCAGAGAAGAAGTGAGAGAAGGAGCTGATAATATGTATAGCACAGAAAATGTTTATAATTCTAATAGAGGTTCCAAATCTCTGATTGGAAGCAGGTTATATGCAAGTTCTGATATTAAGAAAAAAATATTGGCGAGTATTTATGTCTTTTTAGTGTTTCTTATTGGAACTATGTTTGTTATTTATGTTGGGCAGATTTTAAAAATAAATCAATACAATTATCAGATTTTGGAGCTGGAAAATAAATTGTCACGACTACAGGAAAATAACGAACAACTGCAGATCAAACTTGCATCTAAAACTTCTCTGGATAAGGTAGAAAAAATAGCCAGAAATAGATTACATATGGTTGAGGCTGAAAATACATCGGTAGTATTTTATGATAATAATCAGATGGGAAAAACACAATTTGTTGCAAATATTCCAGAAGAAAGGTTTTTTATCGCCCAAATATATGATAAAATTGTAGAAAGATTAGTTACAGTACAGGCTAAATCACCTGAATAGGGGGATTAAATTTGCGTCAGGAACGGACTACCATTAAAAATAGAATTTTATTTTTCTTTATTCTTCTTTTTATTATTTTCATCACACTTTCTTTGCGGTTAGTTTGGATACAGGTTATAAATAGTGCAGAGTATCAGCATAAAGCTTTAAATCAGCGAGTTAAAGAATTAATTGTGAGCGCAAAAAGAGGTATAATTTACGACAAATCCGGCAGAAAATTGGCAGTTACCCTTCCCGGGAAAACTGTGGTTGCTCTGCCGGATAATATTATAGAACCCCAAAAAACAGCAGAAAAGCTTTCTAAAATAATAAATGTGAAATATGAAACAATATATAGAAGAATTACCGGTGATGCAAGTGCTGTATTTTTAAAAAGAAAAATAGATGAAGATTTATACAGTGAACTTCTAAAAGAGGATATTAAAGGTATTACTTTTACTGAAGAAAGCCGGAGATATTATCCAGAGTCAAAATTTGCATCACATATAATAGGATTTGCTGGTATAGATAATAATGGTTTAAATGGTATCGAATTATCATATGATAAATATCTGAACGGGAATCCGGGCAAGATTTTAATAGAAAAAGATGCAACTGGCAAAACAATTCCGGATGGAATTATTGAAACAGTACCTTCCAGGGACGGCTCAAACATAGTTTTAACACTTGATCATGTTATTCAATATATTGCTGAACGAGAACTAAAAGCCGCCGAAAAACAATTTGATTTTTCCGGAGGTTCGATAATTGTTATGAACCCCACCAGTGGAGATATACTTGCAATGGCAAATACTCCTAATTTTGATCCCAACAATTTTTCTGATTATCCTCAAAAAAACTGGAGAAATAGAGCAATAACAGATGTTTTTGAACCAGGTTCAACGTTTAAAATAATAACGACTGCCAGTGCTTTAGAAGAAGGGGTGGTTTCGGAAAATGATAATTTAACCTGCCCCGGTTTTGTTTATGTGGGTGATGAAAAAATAAGCTGCTGGAAAACATATGGCCACAGAGAGGAGACTTTTGCAGAAGTTGTTAAAAATTCCTGCAATCCAGGTTTTGTTGATGTTGGCTTAAAATTAGGAAAAGAAGATTTTTATTCATATATTAGGGCATTTGGATTTGGGAGTAAGACAGGTATAAAACTGCCGGGAGAAGCATCTGGAATTATTCCTGATTACAGTCGAATAAATTCTATTGAATTGGCAACATTTTCTTTTGGACATGGGCTATCAGTAACACCGATACAGCTGATATCAGCTGTTTCTGCAGTAGCTAATGGTGGGAAATTAATGCAGCCCAGGCTTGTTAAGCAAATTTTAGATGAAAATGGAAATATTATTTTAGAAAATGAAGCTGTTGCTGTTAGAAGAGTTATTTCTGAAGAAAGCTCCAGAAAAGCAAGAAAACTTTTAAAACAGGTTGTAGAAAGTGGAACAGGAACACAGGCTGCGATCGAAGGATATGATATTGCCGGCAAAACAGGAACTGCAAAACACTATAATAAAGATGTGTACGACTCATCTTTTATTGGTATGCTGCCTGCAGACAAGCCTGAACTTGTAGTACTTGTTGTACTTTATGATGTTGATGGAGAAACTTACTATGGAAGTCAGACAGCTGCTCCTGTTTTTAGAAGTTTAACTGAAGATATAATAAGATATTTAGATTTAAAACCTGGGAATGATAATAAAATTAAGGTATCTAACAATATAGAAAGGGTTAGTGTACCGGATGTTAGAGGTATGGATTATAATTCTGCTGAAGAAATGTTGAGAAATAGCGGATTTAATGTTAAACTTATTGGTGAAAATGATATTGTTACAGATCAGCTGCCAGAAGCAGGAAGTGATGTAAATTTTGCATCTACAGTCTGGCTTTTTGATGACAGTATTGTGGAGAAATATTCTCATCCAATAACAGTACCTGAATTTAGAGGTTTAAAAGGTTCTGAAGCTGTCAGACAGGCAGAGGAATTAGGCCTTAAGGTTTCTCTCAGCGGATCTGGTGAAGTAATAGGACAGTCTATTTATCCTGGGCGAAGAATTGAAGCTGATCAGATTATTAAATTAAAGTTGAAATAATAAAATGAAATCTATATAAATTGTAATGGAGGATAAGATGAATTTAGAGATATTAATTGAAGATATAGAAGTTGAATTTATTAGAGGTTCACTTGATATAGAAATAACTGATATTAAATATGACTCCAGAGATGTTAAAAAAAATAATTTATTTACAGCCATAAGTGGGTTTAAAACAGATGGACATTACTATATTGATGATGCAGTAAATAATGGTGCAGCTGCTGTTTTGATAGAAAATGATCTGGAATATTATCACAAAGAAATAACCTATATAAAAGTAAATAACAGCAGAAAAATGATGGCACTTCTGGCCAAAAATTTTTTTGACAGTCCTACTGAGAAGATAGATTTAGTTGGAATAACAGGAACTAATGGTAAGACGACAACTTCCTTTATATTATATAATTTGCTTAAAGGAGCCGGATATAAGGTAGGTCTGATAGGAACTATTAAAAATATAGTATCCAGTTCGACAGTAATAGATTCAGTTCATACAACTCCAGAATCTGTTGATCTTTACAGGTATTTCAATTCCATGGTAGAAGATGGTTTTGATAAAGCTGTTATGGAAGTGTCCTCACATGCAATCGACTTATTTAGGATAGAAGGTATGAAATTTAAAGCTGCTGTTTTTACCAACTTAACACCTGAACATCTTGACTATCATCATAATCTTGAAAACTATAGAGAAGTAAAAAGCAGATTGTTTACCATGCTTAAAAATGATGGATTTGCAGTTTTGAATAAAGATGACAGAACGACTGATTATATTCTTAATAAAATTGACGGTAAGGCTTATACATATTCAATTTATAATAGAGACAGTGACCTCCATGCTGCAGAATATTCATTTGATATAAAAGGGTTAAACTATAAAACTGAGGGTCTTTTTACAGAGGAATTCAGTCTTAATTTAAGTGGTATTTTTAATATATCTAATTCCCTTGCTGCTGTTCTTACTGCTAATTTATTGGGAATAGATACAGATATTATTATTAAATCATTAAAATCGATGGAAGCTGTGCCAGGTCGGTTCGAAAAAATTACTGAAGGACAGGATTTTGATGTTGTTATTGATTTTGCCCATACTTCTGATGGTATGGAGAATGTCCTTACAGCTGTAAGGAAAATTGCCAAAAGCAGGATAATTGTTGTTTTTGGCTGTGGTGGTGACCGTGATAAAACTAAGCGTCCGGTAATGGGGAGGATTGCAGCTGAATATGCTGATATAGTTATTATTGCAAATGATAATCCAAGAAGCGAATCACCAGAAACGATAATAGATGAAATTGTAGAAGGAATTTCTGAAAAAGAAAATGTAGATATTTACAGAATTCAGGATAGAAAAGAAGCGATTTATAAGGCGGTAGATCTGGCAGAAAAAGATGACTTTGTTATTATACTGGGAAGAGGTCATGAAACAAGACAGATTTTTTCCGATAAAGTAATTAAACTGGATGATAGAGAAGCTGTCCGAGAAGCAATAAGATATCTGAAGGGAGTCTAATAATGCAGGATTTAAGTATACGTCAAATAAAAGAAGCTGTAAATGGGAAGATAATACAGGGTGATCCTGAATCAATTATTAAAGATGTATCTATAGACAGCAGGGAAGTTATGTCCGGTGATTTGTTTATTCCGATTATCGGGAGAAATAATGATGGACATAATTTTATAGAAGAAGCTGTGGATAATGGTTCTGATGCAGTAATTGTTGATAGAGCAGTGAAATCTTATCCTCATCTAGCTATAATTTTAGTAAAAGATACCACCCGTGCCCTCCAGGATCTGGCCCACTATTATAGGATGAGATTTTTCGACTTAGATGTTATTGGAATTACTGGGAGTGCAGGTAAAACCACCAGTAAAGATATGATTGCCTCTGTTATTGGAGAAAAATATAATATTTTAAAAACGGCCGGTAATTATAATAATCATATTGGTCTTCCACTGACTTTATTGAAATTAACCGGGGAAGAAAAGTATGCTGTTTTAGAAATGGGAATGAGCGGTATGGGAGAAATTAAACTATTATCCAGTATTGCCTTTCCTAAATATGGTGTTGTTACCAATGTAGGGCCAGCACATTTAAAACAGCTTGGTTCAGTAAATAAAGTTGCCGAAGCCAAAAGTGAGCTTGTTGAATCTTTACCTAAAGATGGAACAGCGTTTTTAAATTATGATGATGAAAATACTCGTAATATGGCAGAAAATTTTTTGGGGGAAACCGTATTTTTTGGGTTCAAATCTGGTGCTGACTATCAGGCAGTAAAGACAGAATATATAACTAATGAAAACAGATATTATTTCACTGTGTTAAATTCTAATAAAGAATATCATTTTTATTTAAGAAAACCTGGTCAGCATAATATTTACAATGCTCTTCCCGCTGTAGCAATTGGGTTTGAGATGGGATTAAATAAAGAAGAGATACAAAATGGTTTAGATAAGATCCAATATTCTTCTTTAAGAATGGATATATTTGAACTGAATAATAAATCAATAGTTATCAATGATACTTATAATGCCAATCCCCTTTCTATGCGGGCTGCGCTGAATGTTTTGTCTGATCTGGATGGAAATAGAAAAATTGCAGTGCTGGGGGGAATGCTTGAACTGGGAGAAAAAAGCAGAACAGCTCATCTAAAAATTGGTGATTATCTTTATCGTCAAAATTATGATATACTATTGACTGTTGGTCAGCCGGCTGATGTTATTGCTGAAGGAGCTTTAAATGCAGGAATGGATGAAGAAAATGTTGTTTTATGTTCTGGAAACAGGGAAGCAGCAGAACATCTTCTCCAGATAACAGCAGCTGAAGATTTAATTCTTATTAAAGGCTCTAGAGCAAATAAGATGGAAGAAATAGTTAATATATTGAGAAAGCAGGAGGACCATAATAGATGATTTATATCAGTGCATTTTTGTTTCCGCTTTTTTTGATGCTGTTTTTGGGAAAACCATTTATTTCCCTTTTAAAAAAAATAAATTTTGGACAGCAGATTAGAGAGTTTGGACCAGAAAGTCATTTAAAAAAATCCGGTATACCGACTATGGGTGGAGTCTTGATAATAACTGTTTTTATTGTTTCTTCACTTATATTTACCGAGCTTAATATAAAAACTGCTGTTATTTTAATATCTTCTTTTATAATGTCGGCGGCAGGATTTATGGATGATTTTTTAAAAATAAAATTATCTCGTTCACTTGGATTAAAGGCGATGCAGAAAATTGGACTGCAGTTTATTTCAGCATTAATTGTAGTGATTTATCTTTATTTTAGATCTGAAGCATATCATATATTAATACCTTTTGCAGGTTCGTACAAAATTTCTTTTTTTCTGACTGTAATTCTTACTTTTTTAACAATTATTGGTACAGCTAATGCAGTTAATTTAACAGATGGTTTAGATGGTCTAGCTGCTGGAGTCACGCTGGTGGTATCATTAACATTTGCTTTTATTTTTTTCTCACTATCTTATAATTCAATTTCATTAATGATGCTAGTACTCTCGGGGAGCTGTCTTGGTTTTTTATGGTTTAATGGAAATCCGGCACAGGTTTTTATGGGAGATGTTGGTTCTCTGGCTATAGGGGGGATTCTTGGTACTGCTGCAGTTATTACCGGGACAGAGTTTTATTTATTAGTTATTGGTGGAATTTATGTTGTAGAGACAGTTTCTGTAATGATACAGGTGCCGTATTTTAAAATAACAGGAGGAAAAAGAGTTTTTAAAATGACTCCACTTCATCATCATTTTGAGCTTGACGGAATGGCAGAAAATAAGGTTGTAATTCGGTTTATTATTGTGAGCATTATTTTGTCAATGCTAACTATTTTTTCGCTTTATATATAAAGGAGATAGATTAATTTGTATTTAAAAAACAAAAAGGTTTCAGTACTTGGATTCAGCAGTAGAACAGGAATTTCTCTTGTTAAATTTTTAAATAATAAGGGTGCAGAAATTATTATTTCTGATACTAAAAGCAGAGGGAAGCTTGACAATTTAATAAAAGAAATTAATGAGTTCAACTGTGAATTTGATCTTGGAGGACACAGCAAAAAAGTATTGGAGTCTGATTTGATCGTTTTGAGTCCGGGAGTGCCGCTGGATATTCCAATTTTGAAGAAAGCAGAATTGTTGAATATAGAAATAATAAGCGAAGTAGAGCTGGCATATCAATTCTGTAGAGCAAAAATTATAGCTGTAACAGGGACAAATGGTAAAACAACTACAACAGATCTACTGGGAAAAATGCTTCAGGGAATGGACAACAGGACTGTTAAAACAGCCGGGAATATAGGCATTCCTTTCATTTCAGTGGTAGAAGATTTAAATGAAAATGATATTGCTGTTGTAGAAGTAAGTTCTTTTCAGTTAGAAGGAATAAAAAAATTTAAACCCTGGATTTCTATGTATCTTAATTATAGTCCCGATCATCTGGACAGGCATGTTAGTGAAGAATCTTATAAAAATGCTAAATTTAAAATTTTTTCAAATCAAACTGAAAAAGATTATGCTGTAATTGATATTGACGATCCTTATTTAAATTCGATAAAAAATGATATTAATGCCAGAACATTGTATCTTTCTGAAAATAACAGTGATGCGGATCTTTTTATTGACAATCAAAAACTGCTCATGAAAAGAGATAGTAAGTTAATAGAAATTTTGGATTATCAGTATATGAATTTGCCTGGTGACCACAACAAAAAAAATGCAGCCTTTGCAGCAGCCGCAGCATATTTATGTGGACAGAGCACAGAAGTGATTAAACATATTTTAGAAAATTATCACCTCAAAGAACACAGAATGGAATTTATAGAAAATGATTATAATTATATTATTGTGGATGATTCCAAAGCAACTAATCCAGCTGCAGCTGTGAAAGCAGTTGAGAGTTTCAAACAACCTGTAATATTGATTGCAGGTGGACAGGATAGAAAAGCAGATTTTGGTGAGTTTGTCGATACAGTTGCTAAAAATGTAAAATTTTTAATTTTGTTAGGTGAAACTGCAGATAAAATTTATGATTTAATTGATAGACAAACCTCAGTTGATGCTGTTAAAGTTTCTAATATGCATGAAGCTGTAAAAACTGCTTTTGAAAAAATTGAAGTGGGGGACTGCCTTCTTTTATCACCTGGCTGTCCGAGCTGGGATATGTACGAAAGTTATAAAATAAGAGGTAATCTTTTTAAAGAAGAAGTAAAAAATATGCTGAATTATTAGTAGGGTGTTTAATATGCATGAAAAAAAACTGCCGGATTTAATGCTGATTTTTATAGTAATGACTTTAATAGTAATTGGTTTGATCATGATTCTTTCAGCCAGTTCTATAAAAGCACAGGATTATTATGGTGATAATTTTTATTTTTTTAAAAATCAAATTAAATATTTAATAATAGGTCTGCTGTTTATGTTTTTAGCTTTCAAAATAGATTATAATATTATAAAAAGGGCTGCCCCTTTGATAATATTATTTGCATTATTATTACTGGCAGTTGTATTAATACCTTCTATTGGCAAAACAGTTGGTGGTTCAAGGAGGTGGCTTTCTCTGGGACCTATCAGCGGACAGCCGTCTGAATTTGCTAAACTTGCAGTGATTATTTATTTAGCAGCTTATTTTGACAGTGAAAATAATGATATAAAAAACTTTTTGAAAGGTTTATTACCACCATTAGTGATTATTGGTATAATCTTTTTTTTAATCTTATTAGAACCAGATTTAGGTACTGCTGTAATGATTGCAGCTATATCTCTAGTAATAATTTTTGCAGCAGGGATAAAATATAGACATCTTTTTGTACTGGGAGTAATTGCTGGCCCTATGTTATTTTATTTTGTCTATTCTAAACCATACAGGTGGGAAAGAATGCTGGCTTTTATTGACCCATGGAAAGATCCTCTGGATACAGGTTATCATATTATTCAATCTCTACTTGCACTTGGTTCAGGTGGAATATTTGGAGTTGGGCCTGGCGGAAGCCACCAAAAGTTTCTTTATCTTCCAGAGCCGGGCACAGATTTTATATTTGCTGTTTTGGGAGAAGAATTTGGATTAATAGGAACATTTATTGTTCTAGTATTATTTTTTCTTTTTGCCTGGCGTGGTCTAAAAATAGCTGTTAATGCTCAGGACGTATTTTCTTCACTTTTAGCAGTAGGTATAACATCTTTTATTGTATTACAGGCGGTATTAAATATAGGAGTTGCAACAGCGGCCCTGCCGGTGACAGGTATTACTCTGCCTTTTATAAGTTATGGAGGCTCTTCACTTGTTATTATTTTGATTTCAATTGGACTGCTGTTAAATGTGTCCAGATATACTAAGAAATGAGGTTAAATATGAAAGCAGTAATTACCGGAGGTGGGACAGGGGGACATATTTATCCTGCTCTTGCAATTGCAGATAGACTAAAAAAATTAGGGTGGGAAATTTTATATATCGGTTCTGATTATAGATTGGAAGCAGATATTGTTCCTGAAGCTGGTTTTAAATTTGAAGTGATACCTGTTATGTCTATGCCCAGAAAAATATCTTTTGATATTTTGTTTTCATTAAGAGAAAATTCGAAAGGTTTATTTAAATCTTATCAGCTTATAAAAAAATATGATGCAGATATTGTAATAGGTACAGGTGGTTTTGTTGCAGGTCCTGTGATGCTGGCAGCTTATTTAAATAATGTTTTCACTTTAATTCATGAGCAAAACGCTTATCCAGGGATTACAAATAAGATTGCATCCTTTTTCTCTAATATAATATGTTTAAACTTTCCTGAAGCAGAACATCATTTTCCCAGGATAGTTAGAAAAAAAATTAAATTAACCGGTAATCCTGTCAGGCAGGAAATTATAGATCAGACAAGAAGAGAGGGAGCTTCAGAGCTGGGCTTGAATGAAGAATTTAAAACTATTTTAATTGTCGGAGGAAGTCAGGGAGCTCAGAGCATCAACAGAGCTTCACTTTCAATTTATAAATATCTTGATAAAAATTCTGATAAAAAACTTCAGCTTGTACATATAACAGGTAAGAAAAATTATCAATCTGTATTGAAAATGCTTAAAAATAATAAGATTGACATTGAAAACGACTGCAGAATAAAAGTATTTTCTTATTTGTCAAAAATAGAAAACGCACTTTCCTCAGCTGATTTAATAATATCACGTGCCGGTGCTACAGGTATTTCCGAAATTACAGTTAAAGGTATAGCAGCAGTACTTATCCCTTTTCCGTATTCTGCTGAAGATCATCAGATGTATAATGCAACTGCTCTGGCCAGTAATGGAGCAGCTGTGATCATTGAAGAAAAGGATTTAGATGGAAAAACTTTACTAGATAAAAGTCTGGAAATTATTGAAAATGAGAAAAAATTAAAATATATGAAAAAACAGAGTGAAAAAATGGCAGAAGAAAAAGCACTGGATAAAATAATAAATATAATAACAGAAAAGTTTAATTAGGGGCGATTTTTGTGCTAAAAAAAGGAGATCATATTCATTTAATTGGAATAGGTGGAGTTTCAATGAGCGGTATTGCTCAGATATTATTTAATAGAGGATATAAGGTGAGTGGCTCAGATTTAAAAAAAAGCAGATATCTTAGCAGTTTAGATAATAAAGATATCAATATTATTATAGGACATAAAAAGGAAAATGTAATTGGAGCTGATTATCTTGTCTACTCCAGTGCAGTACCTGCAGATAATCCGGAAATTAAAGCAGCAAAAGAGCTAAATATACCTATTTTAAAAAGGGCAGAAATGCTCTCAGTGCTTATGAAAAACAAAAAAACAATAGCAGTTGCCGGTACACATGGTAAAACCACCACAACAGCTATGCTTGCTGCTATTTTTAAAAAGGCTGAGAAAGATCCATCGGTAATGATTGGCGGTTATCTGCCAGAAATAGACGGTAATGTCTATGATGGTAAAGGAGAATTTTTTATAACAGAAGCTGACGAAAGTGATGGTTCATTTCTATTTTTTGATCCATACACAGCAGTATTTACCAATCTGGAACTTGACCATGCTGATTTTTATAAAGATATTGATGAGATTAAAACTGTTTTTAAAAAGTTTTCCGATAAAATTGATGAGACCGGAAATATTATTTACAACAAAGATGATAAAAATCTGTCACAGATATATGAGGAGAATGAACTTAATTTTGGTTTAAATAATGGTTATTTTTCTGCATCGAATATTAAATTTAATAAAAATAAGAGTTCTTTTGAATTTTATGCATATAATAAATATATTGGTGAAATAAACTTAAAGGTACCAGGAGAATATAATGTATATAATGCTCTTGCTGCTGCTTCCTGTTCTTTTCAGCTGGGTATAAGTTTTGATATTATTTATTCTGCATTAAAAAAATTTCAAGGTGCTGGGCGAAGATTTGAATTAAAAGGCAAATTATTAGATAATAAAGTTGACATTGTAGATGATTATGCACATCATCCGACTGAAATAAAAGCACTTCTTAAAGCGGCCCAAAATATCGGTTATAAAGAGGTGATCGCAGTTTTTCAGCCACACCGCTTCAGCAGAACAAAAAAGTTGTTCAATGAGTTTTCTTTCTCTTTTAGTAATACAGATATTTTATATCTAACAGATATATATTCAGCTGGTGAAAAAAATACTTTTAATATAAATTCTCATGATTTAAAAAAGGCTGTTGAAAAAAATTCTAAAATTGCGGTTAAATATTTTTCTTCTTTTACTGAAATAAAATCTGATATTTTAAATAATCTTAAAGAAGGACAGCTTATTTTAACTATTGGAGCCGGAAACATTTATGAACTGGGGGAAGAGCTGCTTGCCGATAGGGGGAAATAATGAATAAAAAGCTATTAATAATTTTATTAATAATATTTTTTTTAATAACAGCTTCTATATCATTTTTGTTTTCTCCTTTTTTTAAAGTTAGAGAATTCAGCATTCATTCCCGAAGAGAAGTTGATAAAAAAGTTCTACAGAGAGCTCTAATAGAATTATATGATTATAATATTTTACTGATTGATAAAGATGTTATACAATCTAAACTGGAGAGTTTCTCTTTTATTTCTTCAATTGAAATAAAAAAGTCGCTTCCTTCAGAAGTGCATATTATAATTGATGAGAGATCACCAATTGCATGGATTGATAATAAAAATTCAAAAATAATTTTTTCTGCAGATGGTATAATATTAAATGAATTTACAGATGAGAAAGAAATTGATCTTCCACAATTATCTGGTATGGCTTATAAATTTGATGAAAATAAATTAAAGTTTCCTGATTATACAAATATTCTGTTTGAATCACTCTTAAAACTGGACCAGAATCTTTTGCACAAAATAAAAAAAATATTATACACAGATTCTGGTGATTATAAACTTTATTTAAGTACAGATACAGGTGTCAATTTAGGTAATTCAGAAAATATGGAAAAGAAATTTAATATTCTAGCTTCAATTATAGAAAAAATAGAATCGAATAATGATAAAGCTGATTATATAGACCTAAAAGTTGTAAAACATCCTGTAATAAAATTAAAAAGTGAATGATATAATTGTGCTGTAATAAAGGAAAAAGGATATTTATATTGAATTATTAAAATTAAGTGTGAAAATTATTATTTCGAATATAAAAAAGAAAAAAATGAAGAGAAAGGGGGTAGACTGTTGTGAAAAGAAGAAGAAAAATTATAACAGGACTAGATATTGGAACTACAAAAATATGTGCTTTAATTGCAGAAATTGGTGGAGAAGGTAATATAGAGATCGTAGGAATTGGACTTTCTCCTTCAAATGGACTCCGCAAAGGGATAGTTGTGGATATAGATAAAACCAGCCATGCAATTAAAAGTGCGGTACAAAAGGCAGAAAGGATGGCCGGTATAAAAGTTGATTCTGCATATGTTGGTATAGCAGGTTCCCATATTCAATCTATCAACAGTCATGGAGTTGTTGCAGTTACAGGTGATGAAAAAGAAATAAAAAAGAGTGATATTGAGAGGGTGCTTGATGCAGCCAAAATTATACCTTTATCTTCCGAAGAGGAAATACTGCATGTTTTAGCACGAGAATTTATTGTTGACGGATGTCCGGGAATAAAAGATCCTCTGGGAATGTCAGGAGTTCGGCTTGAAGTAGAAACCCACATTGTAAAAGGTGCTTCTACTTCTGTTCAAAATCTCGTAAAAAGTGTATTGAGGGCCGGGTTGAGTGTAGATGATGTTGTTTTAGAACCACTGGCTTCCAGTGAATCGGTTTTATCTGAAGATGAAAAAGAACTGGGGGTTGTGCTGGTTGATATTGGGGGTGGAACCACAGATTTAATTGTTTTTCATGAAGGGAGTATTGCTCATACTTCTGTTCTGCCTGTTGGTGGAAATCATGTAAGTAATGATATTGCAGTGGGACTTAGGACACCTGTTTCGGAAGCTGAAAAAATAAAAATATTGCATGGAACCGCACTTGCTGAAAAAATTGGAGAAGAAGACTACATAGAGGTTCTTTCTGCAAGTGGAAGAGAAAGAAAAAAGATGCCAAGGCGTCTTTTATGTGAAGTTATAGAACCGAGAATGAGAGAAATTTTTAATATGGTAAAAAAAGAACTTAAAACAGTAGGACCGGCTGATTTAACTCCAGCTGGAATGGTTCTTACAGGTGGAGCATCTCTGCTGGAATATTCTGGTGATTTAGCTGCACAGGTAACTGAACTTCCCGTAAGAATCGGTGAGCCTGATTATGTTAGTGGTCTTTCGAATATTATTGATAATCCAGTATATATCAAAAAAGGTGATACTGTACCTAGAGCCATTTTTTCTACCTCAGTAGGTTTAGTACAGTTTGGTATTAATGATGATAATATGGGTGAAGCTACAAAAAGCAGTAATAGTAAAGCTATAGTTAATAATTTTTTTACTAGATTAAAAAATTGGTTTAGTGAATTTTTCTAAATCACAGCAAAGTAAAATAATAATATCCTTATTATAGAGGAGGGAAAATGAGTGTTTGATATTGGTACAGAAATTGAACAATTTGCAAATATAAAAGTTGTCGGCGTAGGTGGAGGCGGAAATAATGCAGTAAATCGCATGATTCAGGAAGGATTAGAAGGTGTAGAATTTGTTGCAATAAATACAGATGCACAGGCATTGATGTCTTCAAATGCGGGAATTACCATAAGAATAGGCGAAAAAATGACCAGAGGTTTGGGGGCAGGGTCCAATCCACAGATTGGATTGGAAGCAGCACAGGAAAATAAAGAAGAAATCAGCCAGGCAATTCAGGGTGCTGACATGGTTTTTATAACTGCAGGAATGGGAGGAGGCACCGGTACTGGAGCTGCTCCAATTGTTGCAGAAGCAGCTAAAGAGGTTGGAGCATTAACAGTTGGTGTTGTTACAAAGCCATTTACTGTTGAAGGTACAAAAAGAATGAGCAATGCTGTTCAGGGAATTGATGAATTAAAAACTAAGGTAGATACTTTAATCACTATTCCCAATGACCGTTTGCTGGAAGTGGCTGAAAAACAGACCAGTTTAATGGAAGCTTTCAAAATTGCAGATAATGTTTTGCGCCAGGGTGTACAGGGGATTTCAGATCTTATTACAATCACAGGTATTATTAATCTGGATTTTGCTGATGTTAAAACTATTATGACAGAAGCCGGTTCTGCTTTAATGGGAATAGGTAGGGCAAGTGGAGATAATAGAGCAACTGAAGCAGCAAAACAGGCTATTGCATCACCACTGCTGGAAGCATCTATAGATGGAGCAAGAGGAGTTTTGTTGAATATTACCGGTGGGCTTGATCTTGGAATACACGAAGCAAATGAAGCAGCTAAAGTTATTCAGGAGGTAGCTGATCCGGATGCAAATATTATTTTAGGTGCAGTAATAGATGAAGAACTGGAAGATGAAGTTAAAGTGACAGTTATAGCCACAGGTTTTGATACAGCTAGATCTACGAAAAAAAGAAAAAAAACTGACACTATTTCAGGGGAAGAAGATTTATCAGATAGTGATTTTGAAATGGAAAGTTTTTCTGGAGATGATCTTGATATCCCGGCATTTCTGCGTAAAAAGCAAGATTAATATATCTAATAGATCCTGGTACTCTAAAGTATCAGGATTTATATTAATGCTGATCATATTATTTCTAAAATATAAAGAAATATTTAATAGGTCTGGTGAATTGAATGTTTGAATATGTTAAAGATAGATGTGATTATTTGAAATTTAATGATGGGAAAAATAATATTTTTAAAATTATTTTCTCTACTCGTAAAGGTGGAGTGAGTTTACCTCCATATAATTCTTTGAATCTTGGCCTACATGTTGGAGATCAAAAAGAAAATGTAATAAAAAACAGGGATATTTTATCTGAAACAGTCGGGATTAATAGTAAATTAGCTGTTATAGCTGAACAGGTGCATGACAGCAGAATTGCTGTAGTTGAAGGAATAAATTCTGAATGTGGTTATTTTTCAAATTCAGAATCTCTATCCGGATATGATGGCATGATTACAAAAGAGAAAAATGTTCCTCTTTTTGCGTTTTTTGCTGATTGTGTTCCTATTATATTATGTGATTATAATAAACATATCGCAGGTATTGCTCATGCAGGGTGGAAAGGAACTATAAAAAAAATTGCAGCTAAAATTGTAAAAAGAACTGTAGAGGAATTTTCTTCAAAGCTGGAAGATATCAAAATCATTATAGGACCTTCAATTTCTGCAGAAAATTATGAAATTGATAAAGAACTGGCAGATTTATTTTCACAGAAATTTGATGGCAGTAATGATTTTATTATCAAATCAGGAAATAGTTATTTTCTTGATTTGAAAAAAGTAAATAAAAAGATACTGCTTGATACAGGAATTAAGAATGAGAATATTATTATAGAAAATAATTACTGTACATTTGAAGATGAGGATCTGTTTTATTCGTACAGAAGAGATGGAAATAAGACCGGCAGGATGGCTGCTGTTATTGAAATTATTTAATATATTAACTTATGAGCTGTCAAGAGGATGGTTGAAATGAAAAAGAAATCTGTGAAAAAAAGATTTTTGCCTTATGTTGTATTTTTTATTGTTTTTGTGGTTGTAATTATTATTACACAGATTTTAGATTTTTCAAATTATGATTTAATTACTGCTGCTCATGGAGAAATAATAGATGGTTTTGAAACTACAGCCCTGGTTATAAGAGATGAAAAAAATATCAAATCTCCTCTGGCAGGAGAAGTAGATCTGTCATCACTGGAAGGAGATAGAATTTCTGCTGGAACAAAAATTGCTGATATAGATGGAGAAAATAGAAGTTTAACGATTTATAATAAGATTCCTGGTGTTTTGAGTTTTGCTTCTGATGGACTCGAAGATCTGATTACTCCTTCTAATATGACTGAATTGGATTTTAATAATTTAGAAAAATATAAAGGTAATTATCGTCATTTAATTTCTGGCAATAAAGTTGAAAAGGGACAGAATTTATACAGAATTATTAATAATTTTCGCCTATTTTTAGTGGTGCCGGCAGAAAGAGAAGAAGCTGAACGTTTTAGAGTTAATGAAGTTGTTTTTCTTACAGAAAATAAAAAAACTGAACTTATACGAGGGAAAATTATTGATATTAACTATGGAATAGAGCAATCATATATATTTGTTAAAACAGATATATTTATCCCAGAATGGATAAATATAAGGTGGGCTGATATAAATTTTATAAAAAATATTTATCGCGGAATTAAAGTTCCCAGAAAAGCAGTTTTTACTCAGCCTTCCGGTCAGGGAGTACTTAAATTAAGTGGTTATAATAAACATGTTTTTCAGGAAGTTGTTGTGGTTGATGGTGATCAGGATCAGGTAATAGTTAAAGGTTTAGAAGTTGGAGATAAGGTCATAATTAATCCGGAAGATTTTAATTATGGTATTGAGGAGTGAAATATGGTGGAAAAAAAAGAGCTGATTTCAAGATTGACTAAAGTAAAAGAAGAAATTAAAAAGTCTGCTGAGAAAGCAGGTAGAGAACATGAAGAAATTACTCTTGTTGCTGTTAGCAAAAACCATTCAGTTGAGTCTATAAAAACACTCAAAAATGCCGGTGTAAAATTATTTGGAGAAAATAGAGTTCAGGAACTGGAAGAAAAAGATAATAAACTCAAAAATAATAATATAGAAATAGACTGGCATTTTATTGGACATTTACAGAGAAACAAAGTAAAATATTTAATGAGGATGCCAAACTGTAATATGATAGAGTCACTGGACAGCTGGCGTCTTGCTAAAGAAATTAATAAAAGAGCCAAAAAGAATAATAAAACTGTACCACTTTTAATTGAAGTTAATATAGCAGAAGATGAAAACAAATATGGAATTAAACCCGGTAAAGTTGAATCTTTTCTAAAAAAAGTAATTAAATTAAACAATATTGAAATAAAGGGTCTGATGACCATTGTTCCGTATACAGATAATCCCGAAAAAGTTCGTCCTTATTTTAAGCGGATGAAAAAAATACAGCTGGATTTAAACGATAGAGTGCACCCACTTCCAGAATTATCTATGGGTATGAGCAATGATTTTAAAGTTGCGGTTGAAGAAGGAGCAACAATTGTTAGAATAGGTACTGCAATTTTTGGAGAAAGAAATTATTAGAAACAGGAGGCGGATAAATGTACACACTTATCAGAGGAATAAATTTATTCTTTGAAATAGTAACATGGCTGATTATAGCCAGAGTAATACTTTCCTGGGTTGGTCCTAATGTTCAAAATATGAATTGGAAAAAAGTGATTATTTTTATTTATAATGTGACTGAACCTATCCTGGGACCGATCAGAAATATTTTACCAACAACAAATATGGGCATTGATTTTTCTCCCCTGGTTGCAATATTTGCTCTTTCAATAATCAAAAATTTTATTATCAGAATTTTAATTTAGGGTGGTATTTGAATGTTAGATAAAGAAAAATTGCTGAGTCATCTTTATGAGGAAGAAGAAAAACTTCTCGGCTCACAGATTATTGATAAAATTGAACAGGTTTTGAAATATAAAAAAGAACAGGCGACCGATTTCCTGAATCCCTATCAGCGAAAAATTGCTTCTGGATTATTAAAACAGATTTCTGATATTAATTATAAAGAAGTAGGTGGCTATAAATCAGCTGAGAGAAAAAGAATAATCATTTTCCCGGACTTTTTATTTCCTGATCTTTTAGATGATTTTATTACTATCTTTGAAATTGATGGAAATTTCTCTTTTCAAAATTTAAGCCACAGGGATTTTTTAGGAGCATTAATGGGGCTCGGAATCCAGAGAAAAATGATAGGAGATATCTTATTCAATCAGAACACTGCTCAATTTGTTGCTGCAGAGGAAATAAAGGATATTATAGAATTAAAATTTAAAAAAGTACATGAGGTACCAGTTGAGGTAGAGGAAATATCAGAAGATAATCTAATAGTTCCAACCAAACATGTAAAAGAAATTTTGACAACTGTACCTTCAATGAGGCTTGATGCAGTTGCCAGTTCTGGTTTTGGTGATTCTAGAAGTAAAATGTCTAGAGATATAAAGAATGGTAGAGTTAAAGTTAACTGGAAAGAAGTAACTGATCCTGCTTTTGATATCGAAATAGGAGATTTAATTTCTGTCAATGGGCGGGGAAGAGTTGAAGTTTCGGAAGATAGGGGACTCTCCAATAGGGATAGAATAAAATTAACTTTAAAAAGATTTACTTAAAGGAGGCTTGGCTTTGAAAATTACACCACTGGATATTTATAATAAAGATTTTAAAAAGTCTACTTTTGGCTATAATACAGACCAGGTTGATGAATTTATGGATGATATAGGTGTAGCCTACGAAAGACTGCTGAAAGAGCTGAACAACATTAAAGATGATAAACAATCACTGCAGGAAAAACTCAGCAGTTACAAAGATATTGAAGAAAGATTAGAAAACACCTTACAGGCTATGCAGGATACAGTAGACAAAAGAATTGAACAGGCTAATAATGAAGCCAGAATGATTGTAAAAGAAGCTGAATTGAAAGCTCAGCAGATTAAAGATGATGCAGAAAAAGCAGCTGCTCAGGAAAGAAGAAGCTATGAACAGCTGAGAGAAAAGAAAAACTTTTTTAAAATACGTTTTCAGACTCTGCTGGAAAGTCATTTAGAAATGCTGAAAGAAGATCAGAGCGAAGATTATGAAAGAACAGGGGACAATCCTGATAATAACTTGACTAATAATGATTAATAGTTTATAATTGAAAAAAATGTATTTATAATATTAAAGCTTTGATCAGGAGAGTATCTATTGGAATATTTGCAGCGAATCGGGTATGGTGTGAGCCGATAAATATAAAGATAGTGAAGATCACCTGTGAGCTGATATTGCGAATATAAGTAGTGATATCCGTATTTCTGCGTTATAGAATTTAAAGATGATATTTTGAAATATCAATTAGGGTGGTACCGCGGTCCTTCGCCCCTTTCCAGGGCAAGGACTTTTTTTAATTTTATATATTTTATGGGAGGTAATAATTAAATGAGTTATAAAGAAACAATCAACTTACCAGATACAGAATTCCCAATGAGGGCCAATTTGAGTGAGCGCGAAAATGATTTTCAATCATATTGGGAAGAGAATAATATTTATGAGAAAGCAGTTGAAAAAAGAGAAGGTAATGATCCATTTATTCTGCATGATGGACCTCCATATGCAAATGGAGATATTCATATTGGACATGCACTGAACAAGGTATTAAAAGATTTTGTAACACGATATGCTACATTAAAAGGCTATTATTCACCATATGTTCCCGGCTGGGATACTCATGGTTTACCAATAGAACATCAGGTTACAAAGGAAATGACAGATGAAGAAAGGGAAGAACTTACAGTATCAGAACTGAGAGAAAAATGTACCAACTATGCACTTAAATATATAGATCGTCAGAGGGATCAGTTTAAACGTCTGGGTGTATGGGGAGAATGGGAAAATCCTTATTTAACACTTGCTCCAGAATATGAAGTAAAACAAATTGAAGTTTTTGGAGAAATGGCAAAAAAGGATCTTTTTTATAGAGGAAAAAAACCTGTTCACTGGTGTCCACATTGTGAAACCGCCCTGGCAGAAGCAGAAGTAGAGTATGGTGAAGAAAGATCACCATCAATTTATGTAAAGTTTCCTTTAAAAGATACTGCAACTGTTGGTGGTGTAGAATTGAGTCCAGAGGATAGTTATGTAGTTATATGGACAACAACTCCCTGGACAATTCCGGCAAATATGGCTATTTCTTTTCATCCAGAACACCCATATGTAGTTGTAGAGGTTGATGGAGAAAAGCTGGTTATGGCCGAGGAACTGGTAGATTCTGTTATGGAAAACTGTGGTATTAATGAATATAAAATAATTGGAGAAAGTTTTAGCGGTAAGGAACTGGAGAACAAAAAGTGTGTTCATCCACTTGTTGATAGAGATTCTCTGCTAATAATTGGTGATCATGTGACTTTAGAACAGGGTACTGGATGTGTTCATACTGCTCCTGGACATGGTCATGAGGATTTTGTTGCTGGAAGAGAATATGGGTTGGATATTTATGCACCAATGGACAACAAAGGATATTTTACCGAAGAAGCAGGAGAATTTGCCGGTAAACATTATGATGAAGTTAATATAATGGTTACTGAAAAGTTGAAGGAAAAAAACCTGCTTATGGATTTAAGTTTTATAGATCATCAATATCCACACTGCTGGAGATGTAAAGGCACTCTACTATTTAGAGCAACCGATCAATGGTTTGCCTCAATAGATGCTATTAAAGATCAGACTTTAAAAGCAATCAGTGATGTAAAATGGTTCCCTTCCTGGGGAGAAGAGAGAATGAGAAACATGGTTGCAGAGAGATCTGACTGGTGTATTTCGCGTCAGAAAAAGTGGGGAGTTCCGATCCCGATTTTTTATTGTGATGACTGTGGTGAAGCTGTCATTAATGATGATACTTTAGATAAAATAAAAGAAGTTTTTGCTAAAGAAGGCTCAGGAGCATGGTATAAGCATTCTGTTGAAGAACTGCTGCCGGATGATTACAGCTGTCCTCATTGTGGTGGAAGCAGTTTTACAAAAGAAGAAGATATTATGGATGTCTGGTTTGATTCGGGCTCCAGCCACAAAGCTGTTATGGAAGCGAGAGACTATTTAACCTGGCCTGCACAGATATATCTGGAAGGTACAGACCAGTACAGAGGTTGGTTTAATTCTTCCCTTCTTACAGCAGTTGCTACTTATGGAAGAGCACCATACAATGAGGTCATCACTAATGGATTTACTGTTGATGATAAAGGTATTAAGATGTCGAAATCTCAGGGGAATGTTGTATCTCCCCATAAAGTTATTGATCAGTATGGAGCAGATATTTTAAGATTATGGGTAGCTTCTTCAGATTTTAAAAATGATATTAAAGTATCAGATAATATATTAAAACAAAATTCGGAAGTTTACCGGAGAATAAGGAATACATTTAGATTTATTCTAGGCAACATAAGTGATTTTAACTATGAGGATAATTATGTTGACTTCTCTGATAGACTCGAATTTGACCGCTGGATTATGAATCGCCTGCAGGATTTAATCGAAAAAACTACTGCCGCATATGATAAATATGAATATCATAGAGTATATCATGATGTACACAATTTCTGCACTATTGAAATGAGTTCATTATATGTTGATATAACAAAAGACAGATTATATACTGATGGAACTGATTCTCTAAGCAGGAGATCTGCCCAGAGCACTCTGTATGATATTTTGATGGCTTTAGTGACACTAATTGCTCCCATTCTGCCGCATACTTCTGAGGAAGTATGGCAGTTTTTACCTGATGAAGTTAAAAATGAAGAGAGTGTATTTTTGACTGACTGGCCGAAAATTCATGAAGATTATTATGATGAAGCTTTGATGAAAAAATGGGATAAGCTTCTTCAGGTGAGAAAAGATGTTGCCAAAGCACTTGAAATTGCCAGAGCAGAAAAAGAAATAGGTAACTCTCTTGAAGCAATGGTTATCCTAAAAGCTGCAGATGATGCACAGTCAGCACTTTTAAATGATAATCTGGCACTTCTGGCAGATCTGTTTATTGTTTCTCAGGTTGAATTAGACAGTGAACTTGCTGATGATAAAATATATGTTGGCAGTGAGACTGGAATTGGTGTTGAAGTAAAGCCTGCCAAAGGAAAGAAATGTTCGCGCTGCTGGAAATACAGTGAAAGTGTAGGAGAAGATGAAGAACATGAAGATATTTGTGATAGATGTTCAGCAGTAATAAATGAAGAAGATATTTAAAATAAATAATAATTATAATATTAAAGCGGCCTGAAAAGGCCGCTTTTTTCAAAATTCAATCAAATATTTTTATTTCAGCCCATTTCATATTTCTGAATCTCTTATAAACAAGAATTGAAAAGATAAGAAAAGATGTCGTTTCTGCCATCCATACCCCAGCAACACCAAAATTGTTTTTGACTACAAATATATAAGATAGTGGTATAAAGACCAGCCATAGGCGCATAACTGTTATATACATTGCTCCTTTGGTATCACCAGCTCCTCTGAGGGATCCGGTCATAATTACTACAAAAGCAAGAAAAATTTGATTGAAAGCAACCAGTCTTAAGGTTTTGATGGAATAATTAATTACTTCTATTTCATTTGTAAATAATGATAGAGAAAAACCAGGAAAAATAAAATATATTAAGGCTATACTGCTGCCCAGCAGTGTCCCCATAAATGCTGCAGTAAGACCACTTTTTAATGATTCTTCAGCATTGTTTTCACCAAGATGTTTTCCAACCAGAGTGGTGGCGGCAATTGCTATACCAATTGTAGGCATAAAAGAAATAGATTCGATATTTAAGAGAATTCTAAATGATGCTTCTGATGTTGTATTTAATGAAGATATAAATATACCATTAATAAAAAAAGCTGTCTGCATAAAAAACTGCTCCAGTGCAGCTGCATAGCTGAGATTTAAGAGCGGTTTTAATATAGTTCTGCTTATTTTCATCCAGATTAATTTTAATTTAAGTTTTCCTTTGCTTTTTAAAAGAAGGAGAAGATACAGAAAAGCTGCAAAGAATCTGGCAAATGCTGTTGAAACTGCAGCCCCAGCAACTCCCATTTGTGGAAAAAACCAGAAACCGGTAATTAAACAGTAATTGCCAATAATGTTTAGAATATTTGCAGATCCAGTTATATACATAGGAGTTTTTGTATCACCTGCTCCCCTTAGTGATGCAGCAGATGCAAATGAAATAAACATAAAAATTTGTCCGGAAGCAATATATTTTAGATATATTGTTCCAAAGTTTTTTACCGTGTCGGTAATGTCATACACATTTAAAATATTTTCGGCAAAAAAGAAAGTAAAAAAAGTTACTAAAAGACCTAAAATAATATTTATTGTCAAATTTTCGCTCATAATTTTGTTCATACGCTTATAATTTTTTTCTCCATAACTTCTAGAAATCATTGCTGTGGCACCAGCATTAAAAGAAGAAAAAATAAATATTAGTGTAAAAATTATTTGATTTGAAAAACCAACTGCTGCCAGAGCTTCTTTTCCTATAAATCTGCTTATCATAATTGTATCTGTCAGTCCTACCATTGTGTTGAGAGACATTTCTAACATGGCAGGTAAAGCAAGTAGAAAGATTGTTTTGGCTCTTATTTTGGTATTGTGAGTAAAAGCTATTTCCATTTAAATTCATTCCTTATCTGTCTAATAGAATTATCATAGCATAAAATACCAGTATAAGAAAGTATATTTGGAGAAGAAATTTCTCTTTTTGGAGTTCTAAAATGAATTCTGGGGAAACTCCTGCAGTTCTTTATTATTGTTCTTTTTTTAACATTATGTTAAAATGATAATGGAGTTGAAAATAATGCTGTTTTTTATAGTAATTTTAGTTGCTGCAGTAGATCAATTAAGTAAATATTTAATATCAGTAATGCTAGAAAATAATCAGGAAATTGTTCTTATAAAACCATTTTTAAAACTTGTTAAAATAAAAAATTCTGGTGCTGCATTTGGTATATTGGATGGGGAAATTTTTGTTTTTCTGGTTGCAGCTGTTTTATTTCTTTTTTTTAGCATTTATTTATATAAAAATGTGCTTGTTAATAATATGCTGAGCAAATTGGCAGTAGGATTTGCAGCTGGTGGTACAATTGGCAATGTAATTGATAGAATTTTATACGGTTATGTTGTTGACTTTATAGAGCTGCCATTCTGGCCTGTATTTAATTTTGCAGATATATTTATAACTGCTGGTATTATTATTTTAATTAGAGAAATTTTATTAAGCAATTATTGAGGTGTTTATATGGAAGAAAAAACGATAAAAGTAAAGGCTGAAGATTCTGAACAAAGAATTGATAAATTTCTTGCCAGAAAACTAACGGGAAAATCACGTTCCTATATACAAAAACTTATAGAAAATGGTAGTATAACTGTTGACGGAAATAAAATACATAAAAGTTATGAAATTAAAGAAAATCAATTAATAAAAATTGAAATTAGTGATATTAAAAAAGCTGATATTAAAGCTGTTGAAATGGATCTTAATGTAATTTATGAAGATAAAGATATTTTAGTTCTTAACAAAAAACCCGGGATTGTTGTACATCCAGCACCAGGTCACCGAAATGATACCATTGTAAATGCTTTAATGGCCTATACTGATGATTTATCTGGCATTAATGGTGTAAAGCGCCCTGGCATTGTACACAGGCTGGATATGGATACATCAGGAGTTTTAATTGTTGCCAAAAATGACCACAGCCATAAGAACCTTGTTGAACAATTTAAAAAAAGAGAAACAGAAAAATATTATCTGGCACTTCTAAAAGGCAATATTCCTTATGAAAAAGGAAAAATTGATGCTCCTATTGGCAGAGATCCTTCTTCCCGCAAAAAAATGGCTGTTAGAAAAAGACATAGTAAAAAAGCTGTCAGCCGTTTTAAAATAAAAGAGGAATTTAAAAATTATACTTTAGTTGAAGTGAAAATTGAAACAGGTAGGACACATCAAATTAGAGTTCATTTTTCTTATATGGGATACCCGGTTGCAGGGGATAAGAAATATGGAAATGTTGATAAGAAATTGTCTATAAGTCGGCAGATGCTTCATGCATATCGGCTAATAATTACTCATCCTGCCACTGGAGAAAAAATGGAATTCAGAGCAGAGCTGCCTGATGATTTTTCCGATATACTAAATAAATTGAGAAATTGATGGTCTCTCTGTTAATTAAATATTTATTTTTGCTTTAATTAATATATTATTCTATTTATAGTCTAATTTTAAAGCAGGATTCACAGCAGTTAAAAAGAAAATATAATAAGAGGAGGTATTTGCTATGTATAATTCAATAAAAATGACCGATGATGTTTACTGGGTTGGAGTAAATGATAGAGAGACAGATATTTTTGAATCACTCTGGCCGCTTCCAGAAGGAATTTCTTATAATTCTTATCTAATTGATGATGACAAAATAGCTTTAATAGATACTGTAAAAATCAACTATAATGATTCTTTTTTAGATAAGGTAAAAAATGTTATTGGAGATAAAAAAGTTGATTATTTAATTATCAATCATATGGAACCGGACCATTCAGGTTCTATAAAATCTCTGCGTGAAGCATATCCAGATATGGAAATTATCGGGAATCAAAAAACCATGAATTTTTTAGAAGGGTTTTATGGAATAACAAATGGTACTAAAATAGTTTCAGATGGAGATCAAATTAATTTAGGGAACCACAGGCTGACTTTTTATCTAACCCCAATGATACACTGGCCTGAAACAATGATGACATTTGATGAATATGATCAGATATTGTTTTCTGGTGATGCTTTTGGTGGTTTTGGTTCATTAGATGGATTTTTATTTGATGATGAACTAAATATAGATTTTTTTGAAGATGAGATAAGAAGATATTTTTCCAATATAGTTGGTAAATATGGAGCAGTGGTACATAAAACTATTAATAGATTGAGTGAAATACTTGATATAAAAATGGTTGCGTCAACACATGGCCCTGTTTGGAGAGGAAAAACTGATTATATTATTAGTGAATATGACAGATGGAGTAAACAGGAAACAACTGAAGGAGTTGTAGTTGTTTATGGTTCAATGTATGGGAACACAAAAGTGATGGCTGAAGCTGTTGCTAGATCTCTTTCGGAAAACGGTATTGAAGAAATTAAGATGTTTGATGTTTCCAGAAAAAATGCTTCTTTTATAATTAACGATATATGGAAATATAATGGACTGGTTCTGGGAAGCTGTACTTATAATAATGAAATTTTTCCACCAATGGATTATCTACTTAAGAGTCTTGAAAGCAGAAATATTAAAAATAGAGTTATGGGTATTTTTGGCTCTTACAGCTGGAGTGGTGGAGCAGTGGACAGATTAAAAGATTTTAGTGAAAAAGTCAGCTGCAGTACTGCTGAACCAATAGTCGAGTCGAAATTTGCTCCAGATAGAAAAATACTCGAACAGTGTTATGAACTTGGTAAAAATGTTGCCCAAAAGGTTAAGGAAAACAGTCAGTAGCAGTACAATATTTAGTTTTTTTGGATAAAATTCATAAAATTGCAGGAATTTAAATAACTATTATAGAATAGTTTAAAAGCAATTATTAAAATCTTCAAATAAATATATTTTTAAGATTTGAAGCAGAAACATACAATAATAATTATTGAAAGGCTGGTGTAAAAATTGAGTAGTGTTGTGACCAAAGATATCCGAAATTTCTGCCTTATTTCCCATGGAGGGGCGGGTAAGACAACATTAACAGAGATGATGCTTTTTAATACAGGCCAGATTGAGGAACCTGGTAATGTTGAAAAAGGAAGTACACGTTCTGATTATACCGCTGTAGAAAAAGATCATCAATATTCAGTAACCAACAGTTATTTTTCTTTTTCCTGGAAGAATAGACTTATTCATTTAGTTGATACACCCGGTTATGCCGATTTTAGGGGAGAGGTAGCCAGTGCACTAAGAATGGTAGAAAGTGCTGTCCTATTAATTGATGGAAGTTCTGGTATTGAAGTAAATACCGGATATGTGTGGAAATCTGCTGTAAAAAATAACCTTTCAAGAGCCATATTTATTAATAAACTTGATAAAGACGGTGCTGATTTTGAAAAGGTTATAACAGAGCTTGAAGATGAATTTGATACTAGCCTGGCAGTAATGTCAATACCTGTCGGAAAAGGTGAAAATTATGAAGGTATAATTGATCTGCTGGATGAAAAGTTTTATAAAGTTGAAGATGGTAAAGAAACAGCTGCTGATATTCCAGAATCTGAAAAAGATAGAGTTGAAGAATACCGTACCCGACTTCTTGAATCAGTAGTTGAACTAGATGATGAGCTGATGATGAAATATCTTGAAGATGAACCTATTTCTGATAAAGAACTTACAAAAGCCTTTATTAAAGGTGTAGAACTGCGTGAAGTTGTACCTGTGATGGCAGGTTCGGCCCTGAAAAATTCAGGAGTGGATAGACTTCTTGATCATTTAGTTAAAATTCTCCCATCACCAGATAGCGAAAAACTGGATAATGTAGTTTCAGAAGGAAATGCTCCAGAAATAAGTACAGAAGCTCCTTTTAGTGGACTTATTTGTAAAACTATGGTAGACCCTTATATAGGAAAACTATCTATTTTTAGAGTTATTTCAGGTACTTTATCCCGGGATGATATAGTACACATTCCGAGGATTAATGATGAGATAAAGGTCAGTAAACTCTATAAATTGAATGGCTCAGAACAGGAAACTGCTGAGCTTCTTTCTGCTGGTGAAATTGGTGCTGTAGCAAAACTGGATGAGCTGGAAACTTCTGACACCATTAGAAATCCGGAGCTTGATGTTGTTTATAAAGATATTGAATTTCCCAAGCCTATGTATAC
>JBNJGL010000014.1:0-44405 GCA_051747745.1 Bacillota bacterium
AATGTCCAGTTCTAATACGTCTGTCGGGCAAAAGTCCACACATATGCCGCAGCTTTTGCACCATGTCTGATTGATCTCTATCTTTGTTTTGCTTTTGCTTTTGCTCATGATCTAACTCCTTTACTAATTATTATTCAGCACTTTTTTTCTGAAAGTCTTAATAACTAACCCAAAGAGGGGTGTTGACTGAAGTGCAGAAAATAGTGCAAGTGCAAGTAAAATTGCAGAAATTGGACTTCTCAAAAAGATCATCCATGACCCTCTACTCATTAACAGTGACTGATTCAAGCTTGTATCAAACATATGACCCAAGATAAGGCCTATTACCATTGGAGCAGTCGGCATATCTATTTTGTTCATAAAATAGCCGAGTATTCCAAAAAGGAACATCAATATTACATCAAAAAAACTATTATTGATTGCAAATGAACCAACAACAGCAAGTACAACAATCAGTGGAGCAATAACTTTATTATCTATCTTGGTCACATATATTGTTGCTCTTGTAAACATCAAACCAATTATAAACATAAATATATTAGCAAAAAATAGTCCCCATATTAATGTATATGTTACATCAGCATGTTCTGTCATAAGAGTCGGTCCAGGTAAAATACCATGTACCATAAGTCCACCTATTAAAACAGCAGTAGATGAACTTCCTGGTATACCAAGTGTAAGTGTTGGGATCAGGGCACCACCAACAACAGCATTATTTGCTGCTTCTGCTGAAGCGATACCTTCCGGCCTTCCCTCGCCAAATCCTGTTTTATCTTTGGCCCACCTCTTTGCTTCATTATATGCAAACCAGCAGGCAGTGTCTCCACCGGTGCCAGGAATTAAACCAGTAATTACTCCTATTCCAGAAGATCTCAAAATTGTAACAATTAATTTTCTAAATTCTTTAAAAGTTGGAAGCATTTTATCTTCAATCGGATTGATTTCTCCGGTATTCATAGCAGACTTCTGCTCTATTAAATGTATAGCCTGAGGAATAGAAAACAAACCAATAAGTGCAACCACAAATGGAATCCCAGAAAATAAGTACATATTACCAAAAGTGAATCTCGGTGTACCGGTTGTCGGGTCCATACCAATTAAAGCTAACAGCAGTCCAATAGAACCAGATAAAAGTCCTAAGACTGTCGAACCTCTAACTAAAGAACCTATAATGGTCATACCCAGAACAGCTACTGCAAATAGCTCTGCAGGGCCAAATTCCAGTGCCAGTTTTCCTAAAAGTGGTGCAACAGTTAAAAGTACAAGTGCACTTATCATACCACCAATAAATGAAGAAGTTAGTGATATACCAAAAGCTTTACCAGGATAACCTTTCTGGGCCATCGGATATCCATCCATAATTGTAGCTGCTGCAGCCGGTGTACCAGGTGTTTTCAAAAGTATAGCAGCAATTGATCCTCCATACATAGCTCCCATATATAGTGATGCAAGCATACTGATACCGGAAGCAGGATCAAGTCCAAAAGTTAAAGGCAGCAGTATTGCAATAGCCATTGTAGCTGATAATCCCGGCATTGAACCAACAAATAAACCGATACTTGTACCGAGAGCTATCAAAAGTAAATTAAAAGGCTGTATTACATTGGTAAGTCCAAATAAAATATTATCCATTATCATTTCAATTTATACCTCCTACGAAAGAATACCCATCGGTATCGGTAAATTTAAAAACTTAACAAAAACTAAATAAACAAACAAATTAAATCCTACAGTTATAAGAATAGCATTTCTTAAACTTGTTGATTTTAAATACATAAATGAGGCTATTATAAATACTGGTGTAACTATAAAATAACCAAGAGTTTTTAAAGTAAAAACATAAATTCCTATCATAACTGCAAATATAAATGCTTTTAAATAATCAATTTCTCCTACAGCATCTGTAAATCCAGAATCACTTTTTTTATTTTTCTTCTTTTTAGGTTTATCTTTATTAACAAATTTCAAAATTTGTTCTATCAGCATTAAGATAGTAAAAAATACGATTATATAAATCAAAATAACAGGAAATCTTTTAGCCATACTGGGTAATTTGCCGGACTGACTGTAAAAAACTCCAGCCATTGTTAAAACCATAGCAGCAGTTAAAAAATATTTCCATAATGCTTTAAACATTTTCACGTCAATTGTCACCTTCCTTTTAAAAAATAGAAGGGATGAAATCATCCCTTCTATTATTATGTCTTAATTATATATTTATATTCAATATCTAATGAATCTATTTAGTTTTGGTACTGATCTTTAACGTTTTCCCAGATTTCTCCATAAATCTCTGACTGAGTTTCTAGATAATCCCAGTAATCTTCACCAGTTTTAATATCAAGATTCATAGCTCTATCTGCTGCAGCTTTCTGGAATTCAGGATCTTTGGCCATTTCTTCTACAGCTGCTATTAATGTATCTACTGCTTCTTCTGGCATACCTTTTGGTCCACTGATACCACGTGAAGAACCTGCAACAACATTATATCCTAATTCTTTCATTGTAGGAACATCTGGCAGAGCGTCTATTCTCTCTTCAGAATAAACAGCAAGTGCTTTTAAGTTGCCTTCTTTAACCTGTGGATATGTGATACCAACATTGTTACTGCTTGCATCAATTTTTCCACCCATAGCTGCCTGCCATGAAGGTCCGTCACCTGTGAAAGGAATAAGCTGGAAGTCAAGACCGGTTTCTCTTTCCAGAATTAACATTGAGAAAAAGTCGTCTCCACCAACACCAGAGTGACCAACAGTAACTTCTCCAGGATTCTCTTCAGCATATGTCATAAGTTCTTCCATTGTATCAAATGGACTATCTGCTGCAACAACCATAACACCAGGATCTGTTACGATATTTGCAATAGGATCAAACATATCTATATGATAAACTATTTCTTCATTCATAATATAGTTAGTCATAAGCATTGGAGTATTTGTTACACTGATTGTATATCCATCATTATCAGTATCATAAGCCAGCTGAGTCCAGGCGATTGCACCTGTAGCACCAGGCTTGTACTCATTAACAAAACTTGTATCTAAAATATCCTGTAGAAATGGTTCTACTAACTGTGCAAGTGCATCACTACCGCCACCAGGACTGAAACCCATAAGCATCTTAATTGGCTTTTCTGGATAAGCTGCCAGTGACATACTGGAGATTACAAATACCATGATTAGTACCATTACTAAAATTCTTGATTTCTTTAACATAAAATAAATCCCCCTTGAATTTTTTTAGTGTTTAGCTCAACAACATCCAGCTGATATAATTCCTCAACCACCTCCCTTTAACTTATTTCCTTATATAAATTATATTGTATTTTTTAGACATAAAAAGTTATGATATTATATAAGCTGCAGAAAGCAGCCTGTGTGAGTAAATTTTTATATAAAATATTGATTGGTGAGCAGATACTTTAATTGTTATCTGAAAATTCATTAAATTCTGCGCTCAACTGAAATAATTTGTGTTCTTCTCTTCATTCAATAGAATTTTACACAGCATCTCCTTAAAAGAAGCTGATTATTTTTTAGAATATTTTATCTTATACTAATATAATAGAATATTTTGAAGGAGAATGCCTTTCATATATTGTTCAATAATA
Organism: Bacillota bacterium; assembly: GCA_051747745.1. Classification (GTDB taxonomy): domain Bacteria; phylum Bacillota; class Halanaerobiia; order Halanaerobiales; family Halanaerobiaceae; genus QPJE01. The sequence continues at coordinate 3,611 of JBNJGL010000014.1, forward strand.
AGCAATCATGCATATATTGTTGCATAATTGTAAAAAAATAAAGGAATATCTAATTTTTTTGCGAATTCTTACAATAATAATTTCATTTTAGAAGGGAAAGATACATAATATGAAGAAAAAAAAGATATTCATTTTTGCTCTACATGTTCTAATGATCACACAAACTTACTTTTTTCTACCATTAATTCCAATTTATGCAAAAGAATTTGGAATTACTCAGTTTTTGATCGGTCAGATTATATTTTTTTATAATCTTCCCAGTGGATTTACAAAAATATATATAGGGTTTTTAATTGACAAAATAGGTAGTAAAAATGTGCTTATATTGTCAAATGTTATATTTATGATAGGACTAATATTTTATTTTTTTCCGGGAAGTTTCTTCATATTATGTACCGCACAATTTTTAACAGGTACGAGCAGGGCAGCTTTCATGGCAAGTACAGCCTTCTATTTTTCCGAAATGGATGCAGATGAACGCGGTAAAAATCTCGGTATTAGAACAGCTGGAATAGGTATGGGATTTTTTATCGGCCCTATATTAGGAGGTTTTGCAAGTGATCTGTGGGGATATTATACTCTTTTTATAATCTTATTATTATCTTTTGTTTTAAATGCTTTTCTTTTAAAAAATCTGCCTGAATTGATAATAAAAAAAGAAAATAAAAAAATAATCAAAAAACAAAAAAATAGTTTTATTGAAGATACTAAAATTCTACTTAAAAACCCAGAATATCTTATAGTTATATTAAGTGGATTTACTATATCTGCAATTATGATTCTAACAGACAATTATCTTCCACTTTATCTTAACGAAATTAACCTTTCTATGAAGGCAGTTGGTTTTATATTAAGTGTTAAAGGTCTTTCTCAAATAATATTTGGCGGTATAATGGGAAGCCTTTCTGACAGATATGGCAGAATGATTTTTGTTTATGGTGGTGTTGTTATACCGGCTCTTTCTATTATGACATTACCCTTTCTCAAAAATTTTTATCTGCTCGTTATGGCTGTCTTTTTAATATCTATAGGATTTACAGTTTTAAATCCTATATTGAATGCACTTGCAGCTGAAACCGTAAGTCCAGAAAGAAGAGGTTTTTCTATCGGCATCTGGCAGTCCAGTGTCAGCTTTGCTACAACAACATTTGCCCTTTTGTTTGGCTATATGTACAGCATTTTAGATTTAAAATATATATTTATTCTTGCCAGCCTCTTCTTATTATTCTGCCTTATCGGTGTCATTGTTTTAAGATACAAGTTCGTGCTAACTAAAAATACCAAATTACAGGAGGTGAATTCTTATGACCGGTAATATAGATCACAGCCAATCTGATTTCAGCCTGCTTATAGAAGATTTTATAATTTCTCACAGAAAAAAACCTGTAGTTCTTCGAGGTCACAAACATTATCATAATGCATACGAAATTCTGCTGACAAACAGCGGCTGTGGAGAGTTTTTTATCAGGAATAGAAATTATGAAATTGAGGATAAAACAATTTTTATAATAGATGAGTCTGAAATACACAGACCAAAAGTATCAGAAAAAAAACAGGTTTTTGACCGTTTTGTAATTCATATTAAAGAAGAGTTTTTAAAAAGTTATTTTAACAATGTAGAAGGTGATTTTAAACCACTGCAGATATTCAATAAAAATATTAAATCAATTAAATTAAATGATCCTCAGTACAATAAACTAAAATATATTACAGAAAAATTAATATTTGAATCGACAAAAAAACAGCCTGGATATCAGTCGATCATTCATGCTTACCTTTTAGAAATGTTTGTTATAATTTTTAGACTTACAGAAGAAAATAGTTTCTCCGAAAAAAAAGCTGATTCTTCAAATCAAAAACTGCATCAGATAATTGAATATATTAATCATAATTATAAAAACAATCTTACTCTAAAGGGAATTGCTAAAAATTTATATATCAGCAAATATTACTTGAGCCACTTTTTTAAAGAAAAAACCGGTTTTACTGTTATAGAATTTGTTAACAGCCGACGTATAATTGAAGCACAAAAAATGCTGACCAGCACCAACTTAAGCATTACTGATATTGCAGTAAGTGTTGGTTTCAATTCTTTGAATCACTTTGAAAGAACATTTAAAAAAATAAATGGTGTTACACCAACACAATATCAAGAAATGGAAAGTCCCGGGAGGTAGTTTGAATGGATAATGTCAAAAAGAAATCTATCAAAAATTTTTTGGAAGAAGATTTTCATATAATTCATCGAAAAAATACTTCAACTGCGAAAGTAAATAAACACCACCATAATGCATATGAAATAATAATTCAGAACAATGGTACCGGTAGTTTCTTTATCAAAGATAAAAATTATAATATGAAAGCTCAAACTCTGTTTTTGATTAATGAATATGATATTCACCACTATTTTTTCCCGGAAAAATTAAAAACATATGATCGTTTTGTTCTTTATATAAAATCTGATTTTCTAAATAATTATTTTAATTATATTAAAGACGATTTTAAACCGGTAGACATTTTTAAAAAAGAAATTAAATGTCTTAAATTAAATGAACCAGAATATAAACAATTAAAATTTTTATCAGAAAGAATGATTCTGGAACTGACTAAAGAAAAAACAGGATATAGATCAATTGTCAATTCTTATCTACTTCAATTTTTTGTAACAATTCATAGACTACTGGAAAACAATAAATATAATGGTTTAAAGGAAAAAGGAAAAAATGAAGGACGGCTTCAAAAAATAATCGCATATATTGATGATAATTATAAAGAGAATATTACTTTAAATGAAATTGCTGAAACACTATATATAAGTAAATATTATCTCAGTCACTTTTTTAAAGACAAAACCGGTTTTACCATAATAGAATTTTTAAATAACAAAAGAATTATCGAAGCTCAAAAAATGCTAAAAAACACAAATCTAAATGTCACTGATATCGCAATGAATGTCGGCTTTAATACTCTAAATCATTTTGAAAGAACATTTAAAAATATAAACGGTATTACACCAACACAATATCGAAATATAAACAGCAATAATTTTTAGAGCAGTCTAACTGCTCTTTTTTTTATATAATATAAAAAGCTCCTCCCGATAAAAATTAAATGTCCTTCAGGAGGAGTATATAATCTAACAGAAATTTATAATATAATCAATAATTTTGTATCAAAAAATATTACTTCAAATAATTATTATGTTATTCTAATACAAAATTGGGGACAAACAGGACTGCAGTAACCGCAGAGTATACATTTTTCGTGATCCACTGTAACCTTATCATCAACAATGGAAAGTGCATAATTAGGACAGGTTTCTATGCATTTTAAACATTTTATACACAGCTTATTCAATATAGTAAGCTTTTTCTTCTCTTTTTCTATTTTCATATCCTCGGTTATTTTTTCACCGGCAAACATTTTCAGATTTAAATCCACTTCTTCTTTTGCAACCATTCCAACTGCAATAGAATCTATAAACTCTTTATTTAAAACAAATTCAAAGGCCTCATTTATATCATCAATCAAATTACCTCCCGCAAGAGGCTTCATTGCATAAACAGCTTTGCCAGAATCATGTGCATACTTCAATGCCAGGCTCATATCTTCTCTGCTTCCATCTACTATTCCTCTGCCTGTTATATTATAAATTGCAAAAACAACATCAATATTCTCATTTTCTGCTGCCCTTTTTACAACTTCAACATAGTGGGTGGCAATTCCAATATTTTTTATTTTACCCTTTATTTTCAGATCAATCAGTGCACGCAGAGCTTCTTTTCTTTTTGTAAAAGGCTCTGACTCTCTGGCAGCATGGATATGAAATATGTCGAAATATTCAATTCCTAATTTTGTTAAGCCATTCTCGACATGCTCTACTACCTCCTCATACGTCTCAGCATGTGATTTAGAAGCTATTACAAAATCTTCCCGGTCCAAATTTTTAATTACTGGAGCAATATAATCATAAGTTCTGTACATTTCTGCAGTATCAATAAAATTTATGCCTGAATCAAAAGCATATTTGATTACCTCTATACCATCATTTAACGGCATGTTTTTCTGTGCTGGCCCAAGTGGAAGTGCACCAAAACACATTTTGCTAACTTCCAGATCAGTACCTCTTAATAATCTTTTTCCCATTATTCCACCCCTCTTTAATTTAATATATAAACATAAATTTTTCATCTCAATCCAAACTGTATCACTCAAAAACTATAATATTATAAGGTTTATCAAGTACTATTTCTGGAGCATTTTTATATACTTCTATTTTACCTAAGACTTTAACTTCTTTCCCCAGCAGATAATCGGAAGGATTATAATCAAATTTAACTAAATCTTCATTAAATACAACTACTGTAAAATCTTCACTATAATTTTCCGAAAAATTGAGATATGTAACTTTATCTGACTTATAAGTAGATTTAATTTTCCCTTTGACAATCACAGTTTTATTCTCATAATAGTCAGCATTTTGCCAGCTTATAACCTCTACCTGATCCTGATAATATTCTATTTTGGACCAGACTCCCGTTTTTTCCCTTCGTGCTCTTTTTGCTGTTTCTTTAAATTCCACTTCATATCTCTTATTTGGTGAAATAATCATTAAACTGGCATAACCTTCCTGAAGCAGCTGCAGGTTAAACATTTCTGAATCATTTAAATAAATATAGGCCAGCAGTCGACCATACTTATCTTCTTTTTCAGAATCAAATTCCAGCTTCACTTTTTTATCCAGTATATTATTTTCTGCAAATTTTTTCGCTTTAAAGGCAAAATATTCTCCAGTATCTTGTTCCCAGTCAATTTCCGGACTGTCAACCCCCAGAACTCTTATCGTCTCACCATCTGCAGTTTTGTATGTATCTCCATCAATAACTTCATTTATATAAACTTCTGCCAGGCCATTTTCCTGATTAAGTAAAAAATAAGATCCTAGAAGCAAAACTGTTATAATTAAAAAAATCAATAATTTATTTCTCATACAATATATCAACTTCTCCCCGTCCTTATAATTATATCTATATAATTCTATTTAACAGTCCTGATACCTTCAAAAAGCTGTTTTAAATATATTAATTTTATTAAAAAAGCCTTCAATCTACAGTAAAATTTCAAACTGAAGAAAGAAAGCTTTTTAAATAATTATAATTCAATTCTTTAATCATCACTTATATTAAATTGATTTACCAACCTGTTCAAATTTGCAGCCATTTCTGCCAGTGTATCTGATAAACCTGTTATTTCTTCAATAGAAGCATTTTGTTCTTCACTCGCTGCAGCTACTTCTTCTGTATTTGCAGAAGTTTCTTGAGAAATCCCAGCAATATCTTCTACTTCACCAACTATTTCTGTACTATATTTATCTACATCATGAACAATTTTTATAGATGAATTTATTCCAGAGGATGCATTGACAATTTTATCTTCAATCTCTACAAAAGAATTTTCTGCTCTTTCAACTACTTCCTGACCATGTTTTATTTCTATAATTCCATCATTCATTCTGGAACTTGCACTTTTAGTTTCATTTTTAACATCTTCTATTAATTTTCTGATTTGTGCTGCAGAATCAACCGATTCTTCAGCCAATTCTCGAATCTCATCTGCAACTACAGAAAATCCTCGTCCAGCTTCTCCAGCTCTTGCCGCTTCAATAGCTGCATTCAAAGCAAGCAGATTGGTCTGCTCTGCTATATTATTAATTATATTCAGTATCTCATCAATTTCATCTGAAATTGTTTCAAGATTACTAATCCCTGCGGCAACATTCTGTATTTGGGTGCGTATTTTCTGCATCTGACTGCTGACATTATTTATTTCTATCTTACCACCCTCTGCCGCATCTTCCATTTCATCGGCCAGAGATTTAACTTCCTCATTTGATTTTTTCAGTTTGTCAATATCACCTGCTAATTTTTTTATCCCTGTGTTTATGTTTTCCACACTTTCTGCCTGGGCATCAGCACCTGCTGAAACATCACTAATTGACTGAGCCACCTGTGTTGAGACACTTCCAACTTCCTGAGAAACTTCCTTTAAATAAGTAGAGGATTCTTCCACTTCATTTGAAGCTTCATTTATATTTAAAATCAGTTCTTTAAATCTATTTACCATGTTGTTAAAAGATTTGCTCAGCTTACCTATTTCGTCATCTCTATTCTCTGTTTCTTTCAGCAGAACTCTGCTGTTTAAATTCCCGGCTGCCAGTTCTTCAAAAGCAATAATAAGATTTTCCAGAGGTTTCAACTGCCAGTTGATTAGAAAATAGGAACTTAAAAAGAGAAGTAATATTCCAACTCCTGATATTATGAGTATTATATCTCTAATTCTTTTCACCGGACCATTTATTACTTCTAATGGAACATCAACAGCCATATAGATGCCATATTTATTACTTATCTGTTCAAAAGTCTGTCTGCGGCTGTTTCCAGTACGAAAATCAGATTCGACACCACTATTAACCTGCTCAACAATCCAGTTATCTTCTATTTTTTCGCCCATCAGACTTTTATCAATATTGCTTAAAATAATACCATCCTGATTAATCACACTGAAAGCAGAAATGTTTTCCATTGCTTCTAAACTATCACTGTAATATATATCCAGACCTGTTCCAATAATATAATAGCCAATAATTTCTTCTTCCCCATTGTCATTTTTAATAATTGGAGAATTAAACAATATTCTTTTTTTTCCATCAATATTGTAAACTCTATCACTTTCAATATTTTTGTACATATTGTCCGGCAATTTGTTGCCGATATAATCATATATATTTTCTTCATCTACTGCTCTAGAATCAGCAAGCACAATCCCAGTTTCATTTACAACATAAGAAAATTCCGATTCTTTAATAATCTGATTATTATCTCTCATTAGAGATGCTCTTTCAAGAAAAGTTCCTATAAGTCCACTCCTCTGTAGATCTACAAGTTCCCCATCTCTTATATAAAAACTGCTCATCTCGGCAAGATCATATATATCTTTCATTTCCGAAAAATAATCTGCTGTATATTCTGCCTGCTCCAATTTTGCTAAAATTTCCTGCCTCTGGTTTTCTCTAATTAATCGGACTCTTTCATTTATCTGTTCCGACATTATATCCTGACTGTAATTGTAAGTAAAAAATGCTACAAAACCCATTACAGCTACTATTACAGCTGTTAATATAATGCTTATTTTCCACTTTAGATCGATATTTTTAAACAACAGCAACAACTCCTACTAAATTTTTCTATTTTAATATTGTATACTACTTTATAATTTTTTAAAACTCTCCCTCCTTCCATAATCTAGAATTATCTAAAAAATTAATCATTATTATATATATTTATATTTAAAGTAATAAATTCCTTCCTATTTTATTATAATTATTAAATTTTTTAAAAAGCAGAAAATATATATTTTATCGGCAGAAAACCAAATAGATAAATATTGCGGCAAAAATAAAACCTCAATTCCACTGTTATTTAAACAGCAGAATTGAGGTGGATTACGACCATATATCTAATTTATAAAACTAAAACTGGATTTTCAAGATATTTTTTAACATCTTTTAAGAATTTAGCTCCCACAGCACCATCTACTGCTCTGTGGTCAAGACCTAATGTAAGTTCTAAAGCAGGATATATCTCTATTTCTCCACATTCACCTGTCCTCACTTTTTCCACTATTGTTCCAACGGCCAGTATTCCTACCTGAGGAGGATTTAGTATAGCTGTAAATTCTTCTATTTCAAACATTCCTAAATTGGAAATAGAAAATGTACCATCTTCCAGATCTGCCATTTCCAATTTATCTTCTCTACTTTTCTCAATCAGCTGCTTTATTTCTTTATCAAGTTCAGGTAATGCTATACGGTCAGCATTTTTTACAACAGGTACAACAAGTCCTTTATCTACTGCAACTGCAATTCCAAGATTAATATCTTCTTTGAGCAGATATTCTCCATCAGCATAATAAGCATTTATATCTGGATGTTTTTTTAACGCAAAGGCTGTGATCTTTGCAATTACTGTATTAAGTGAAGGAACATTATCCTTATCCAGTTCTTTATATTTTTCCCTTAGATTGATAATTTCACTGATATCTGCTGAAGCTCTCAAATATATATGAGGTGCCTCCCAGCTTTCTGAAAGCCGCCTTGCAGTTGTTCTGCGGTAATTTGACATTTCTTTTTTTACTGTTTTACCTGCAGATTTTTCTTTTCCACCATCTGAAACTGCCTCTTTCTTTTTAAACTCATCACTATCCATAAAAGCCCCAACATCATCAGAAATTATTCTAAATCGATCTGTGGTCTTTCTAACCTCTTTTAAATCAACATCATTTTCTCTGGCCAACTTTTTAGCTCTAGGAGAGGCGCGCAGTATATCTTCTTTAACTTCTTTTTTGTTATCAACTTTTTTGACAGCTGTTCCTTTTTCAGCTTTCTTTTCTTCTACTTTTTCTGATTTTTTAGCTTCTACTTTTTCTGATTCAGCTAAATCATCAAGTTCTTCTCCCTCTGCAGCCAGAATACCAACCACAGTCTGTACAGGAACGGTTTCTCCTTCTTCAATTATAATTTTAGCAAGAATTCCATCCTGGTCAGCTTCCACAGAATGAGTAATTTTATCTGTTTCTACATCATAAACTATATCTCCCTCATTAATCTCTTCACCTTCATCAAAATACCATCTTATTAAAGTACCTTCTTCCATTGTTAGGCCCAGTTTGGGCATCAATAATTCTTTGCTCAATTTTTTCCCTCCTATTGATCAATTATTTCTAATATAGTCCAAATACTTTTGGCAGGAATGTTGTTAATCCAGGTAGATACATTAATATCAATAGCACTACTACTGCAGCTAATATTAGTGGTATTGCCTGTTTTGCAAGTTTTTCTAGAGAAATATTCGCTATATTAGAACCTACGTAAAGATTTACAGCCACCGGAGGTGTTACCTGGCCAATAGCAAGGTTGATGGTCATAATAACACCAAACCAGACAGGGTCCCATCCCATTTCTGCCATAATTGGAAGCAGAATTGGTAAAAATACATAATAAATTGATATTGCATCAATTACCATACCTGCAAATAATATTATTATATTGATAAAGAGCAGTATAATAACAGGGTTATCAGATAGTCCCAAAATAGCATCAGATGCCTTTTGGATTAATCCCACATTTGTTGCAATCCAGGAAAACAAACCTGCTGCTGTAACAACAAGCATAACTACTGCTGTTGTTTCTGCAGCATCTACACCAATTTTAAATAATATTTTAAAATCAATAGTTTTGTAAATTACAACTCCAACAAAAAGACCGTAGAATACTGCTACTGCTGCCGCCTCTGTCGGTGTAAAAACACCTCCATATATACCTCCAAGTATAATTACTGGAGTTAAAAAAGCCCAGAAAGCATCTTTAAATGAATCCCATAGTTCAGAAAATGTACCCCATTCTTCTCCTTTATAGCCGCGTTTTTTTGAAATTATGAAAACAACTGTTATTAAACCCAGTGCTACTAAAACACCTGGAATAATACCCGCTGCAAACAGTGTTCCAATTGATACATTAGCTATCATTCCATAAACAATAAATGCTATACTGGGAGGAATAATAATAGCCAGACCACTGCTTACCGAAGTAACAGCAGTTGCAAAATCTTTATCATACCCCTGTTTAACCATACCGGGAATCAAAATCACTCCTAAAGCTGCTACAGTTGCCGGACCTGAACCAGATACAGCTCCCCAAAAGGTAGCTACTATAACAGTGGCAATTGCCAGTCCACCGGGAATGGGGCCTACTATTAGTTTAACAAAATTAATAATTTTTTCTGCCATCTTTGCCTTCTGCATAATTACTCCAGCCATTATAAAGAAAGGAATGGCAAGCAGAGGAAATTTAGATATACCTCCAAAAAAATTGTAAGATAACATGCCGATATTTTTATCTGCGATAAGAGATACAAAAATTGTTGTCATCCCCAGAGAAATAGCAATTGGAACTCTTATAATAAGTAAAGCCACAAAAATTATAACCATCCATATAGCAGGATCCATTATTCATCACCGCTCTCTTTTAATTCAACAACAGTTCTCTGAATTATTCTAATTATTATTAAAACACTGCCAATAGGTAATCCTAAAGTATACCACCACATTGGGACTCCCATGGAAGTTGTTGTCACATTAAGTAATATTTCATCCTGTATCTGTGTAATACTGTATTTAAGTAAAATTGCAAAAAATGCAATTGAAAGCAGTGCCACTATTATTTGAACAACTTTCTGTACTTTTTTTGGCATCTTCTCAACAATCAAAGATACACATAAGTGTTTTCCTTTTTTAAAAGCAATTGAACTGCCGAGCATAACAAGCCACACATATAAATAAATTTCCAGTTCTTCAATATAAGATATAGAAAATTTAAAAGTAAATCTAGAAACTACATTAACAAAGGCAATAGCTGCCATTGAAAGAAGTAGAGCACCGGCAAGATATTCTTCCAGATTATTTAGTAAATGTTTAATCTTCTTTTGCAAAACACTTCACCTCCATAATAAAATTTAAGATAGAGCCAGGCAGAAAAACTGCCTGGCAGTTTTTATCTTAATTTTATTTACTGAACAGATTCTTTAGATTCTACTGCATCTTCTACAATATCTTCTCCAATTGTTTTAACCCATTTATCATAAACAGGTCTGGTTTTTTCTCTAAACAATTCTTTTTCTTCATCAGTTAAAACATTAACTTTCATACCCTGTTCTTCAAGATATCTGAACGGATCATTACTTCCATCTTCCAGCTCCCAGGTTGCAAGAAAATCTTCTGCATAACCCATATCTTCTCCATTTTTAATCATTTCATCAATATATGCTTTTGCTGTACCATTATCTAAACCATATCTGGCAAGCATTTTCTGGAATTGAAGTGCTTCTTCTGCTGCCTGTGCAACTATTTCCTGATCTAAAGGAGAAAAGCTGTCAAATACCTGCTGATTTATTCCTATCATAAGCGGATCAACAAGATAATTCCAGACTGTCATATAATCATGAAATTCCCAGATTTTTAAAGGAATTAAAACATCAACAACTGGATTTTCCTGTCCATCAACTGTACCCTGCTGGAATCCTGTTGTAGCTTCTCCCCAGTTCATTGTTAGAGGATTTGAACCTAATTCCTGGAATATTTCTATAAATATTTTACTTCCTACAACACGATATTTAAGATCTGATAAATCTTCTGGTTTATGAATAGCTCTTTTACTATTTGTGATTTCTCTAAATCCATTTTCTCCCCATCCAAATGGTTTAACACCCAGCTGCTCAATTCTATCAAGTAGATATTGTCCAACCTTTCCTTCTTCAACAGCATCTATTTGTTTGTAGCTGTCAAAAAAGAAAGGAAGTGAAAATAAGTTGAGTTCTTTAATCTGTGGTGACCAGTTAATTGTTGATTCTAAAGCCATATCAACTGAACCATTTCTAACCATCATAAATATAGAAGTCTGTTTTCCTGCAGCCAGTGAAGAACCACCATAAGCTTTAATATTAATTCTACCATCTGTTCTTTCTCTAACTAAATCAGTAAAATAATTTGCTCCTATTCCCCATGGAGTAGCAGGTCCTACATTATAACTTAAAGTATATTCCTCTTTATAATTCTGTGCAGAAACAAGTGATGTCAGAACAAAAACAAACACCAGCATCAAAAGTAAACTTTTCTTAAACATTAAATAACCTCCTCTTATTTTTGCTTCTCAGTAAAAATTAAAGTAAAAACTTCCTAACTTCTTCGATGACATTATCCTTATCCGGCATGATAAAGTTTTCCTGTTCTGGACTAAATGAATTAGGAACATTCTTAGCTCCAACTCTGTGAACTGGATCATCCAGATAATCAAAAGCTTCTTCCTGTACTACTGATGCAATTTCTGCACCCCACCCTGCTCTCTTCCAGGTCTCATGAACTGTAAGCAGTCGGCCTGTTTTCTTAACAGAATTAATTACTGTTTCTCTATCCCAGGGAATCAGTGTTCTGAGATCAATAATTTCTAGAGAAATACCTTCTTTTTCTAATTCCTCAGCTGCCTTTAAACTTTCATGAACCATTCTACTTGTAGTTACAACAGTAATATCACTTCCTTCTCTTTTAATATCTGCCTTACCAAAAGGAATACTGTATTCTTCTTCATCAACAAATCCTTTTTTCCCATACATCTGCTTGTGTTCAAAAACAACTACCGGATCAGGCTGATTTAAAGCAGTTTTGTAAAGACCATAAACATCAGCTGGAGTTGAAGGAACAAGTACTTTAATACCAGGTACATGCATAAAGATCGTCTCAATACTCTGTGAATGCTGAGCAGCAGCATTATTTGATCTTCCATCAGGTCCCCTTAATATAATAGGTAAATCTCTCTGTCCACCTGACATGTATCTAATCTTCATAATCTGATTTGCGACTGCTGACATACCTGTAAATAGAAAGTCAGCAAAATGAAATTCTACTATTGGTCTTGTACCTGCAAGTGCAGCACCTACTGCAGAACCAAATATCACTTCTTCGGAAATTGGAGTGTCAATCACACGATCATCATATTTTCCTATCAAACCTTTATACTGTCCAAAAATCCCCCCCTGCTGTGCAATATCTTCTCCATAAGTAAAGATATCAGGGTTTTTTTCCATTTCTTCTTCTATAGCCCGGCAGATAGCACCGGAAAAAGTCATTTCTACTTTAGCCATTTTCCCACCTCCTTAATAGTCATAACCTGTATCATCTGCAAACAGGTCTTCCAGTGCTTCTTCTGCAGCCGGAAACTCATCGTTGCGTGCATATTCAACAGAATCTTCGATAATTTTAGTATATTTGCTCCATATTTCATTTTTCTTTTCATCATCAAGATAACCATTGTCTTTCAAATATTTTTCAAATCTTCCGATAGGTTCATTTTTCCATTTTTCTTCTACTTCAGCATCATCACGATAATTCATAGGATCACCAACAAAATGACCTTTTAAACGATATGTTTTACACTCAAGTAATACAGGGCCAGAACCTTCTCTAACTGCTTTCACAATTTCTCCTGCTGCTTCATGTACTGCAAGCAGATCATTTCCATCAACAGTAACACCTTTTACATTATAACCTTTGGCTCTATCAGCTACATTTTTAACTGATGTTGCATACTCCGAATTAACGGTTGATGCATAATTGTTGTATTCAACCACAAAAATAATAGGCAGCTGATATATAGAAGCCCAGTTTAATGCTTCATGAAAAGCACCTCTATTTGACGCCCCATCACCAAAAAAAGCGACAACAACCTGATCAGTTTTCTTAATCATTTTAATTGCCATTCCTGCACCAGCGGCAATCGGCAGCCCGCCTGCAACCTCTCCATTTGCTCCTAATACTCCAAGATCAAAATTCATAATGTGCATGGAGCCGCCTTTACCCTTACAGTAGCCTGATTTTTTTCCATATAATTCTGCCATCATTAACTTTGGATCTGCACCTTTAGCAAGCATATGACCGTGACCGCGGTGAGTACTTGTAATAAGGTCATCCTTACGCAGATGGTCAATAATACCGGATGCAATTGCTTCTTCTCCAATATAAAGATGAATAAATCCGGGAATTTCATTGTTGTAGAACTTTTCTTCTGCTTTCATTTCAAAAGTTCTAATCAAAACCATTTTTTCGTAAAGCTCAATTAATTTTTCTTTTGATAATTCCATTTTCTCACCTCCACCTTATATATAATGCAATTATTATTCCAATAAATATAATTTTCATAATCTTATATATATAAAGAATTTTAGCAGATTTCAAACTAGAAAAAAATAACATGTCCATATTATGAACATATATTGTGTTCATTTATTGGACATGTTAATATATTGAACAGTTTAATTTATGTTTTTATAAATGGTAGTTCTGCTCACTCCAAGTCGGCGGGCTGCTTCAGAAACATTATTGTCACAAACTGAAAGAACCCTTTTTATATATTCTTTTTCCATATCATTTAAAGACAATATTTCTTTAAAGGAATTTTTCTCTATTAAAAATTCATTTTTTCCATTACTTTTTTCATCCTTTTCATTCTGCCCGTGTTGAAAATTAACAATATCTTTATAACTTATCATTTCATCTTGAGCAAAATTAACAAGTCTTTCTATACAGTTTTCCAATTCTCGTACATTACCGGGCCAGCTTTTCTCCTCCAGGTAATTCATCGCATGTTCAGTAAAACCAGATATATCTTTATTTAATTTCTCGGCAAAAGTTGTAAGAAAATGATTTGCCAGCAGCCTAATATCATTTCCTCTATCTTTTAATTCAGGAATATTTATATTGAGAACATTTAATCTGTAGTACAAATCACCTCTAAAATTATTTTTTTCTACTTCTTTTGATAAATCTTTATTTGTGGCAGCAATAATCCTAACGTCAATAGGAATAACCTCTGATCCTCCAATTCTCATCAGCTTCCGCTCCTGAATAACCCTCAGCAGTTTAACCTGCATATTGAGAGGCATTTCTCCAATTTCATCCAGAAAAATTGTGCCCCCATTTGCCATTTCAAATTTACCGGGTCGCCCACCTTTGCTGGCACCGGTAAATGACCCTTCAACATAGCCAAATAATTCACTTTCAATTAATTTCATCGGTAGTGCTGAACAATTAATTGCCAAAAAAGGTCCATCCTGTCTGCCCGAAGCTCTGTGTATAGATTGGGCAAATAGTTCTTTTCCTGTCCCGGTCCTGCCTGTAATTAAAACATTAGAATCACTTTCTGCAGCTATCCGTGCAATACGCTTACTTTTATTAATTTCTTCACTCTCTCCAATAATATCATCAAAGCAAAAACTGGCCTGTGCTCCGGTCATAACATTGACCATTTTTTTTACCCTCTTTATTTCTCTAAAAGTATCAAGTACTCCTTTTATATTTCCATTATCATCTTTTATTACAGTAGCTGATTTAATAAAATGAAGAAGCTCCCCTTTTGATTTCAGAAAAAATTCTTTATCAACATAACCTTTACCACTTTTCAGCACATCTAGAATTACAGGTCGAAAATCTACAATTTCTTTTATATGTTTTCCAATACAATCTTCTAAATTAACCTTCAAAATTTTTGCTCCGGCTTTATTGATAAATTTTACAACTGCATTTTTATCGATGAAAATAATCCCTTCAGAAACCTGGTTTGCAATTGCCTCTTCAAATCTGTTTTTTTCATCAAGCTCTGCTTCCAGTTTTTTCATTTTTATCTGATTCTTTATATTATCAATACTTTCATTTACTGCAGGAAGTATTTGATTAAACTCCTCGTCCGAAAAGGTAATAAAACTCATTACACCAACCAAATTGTCCTGAAAATCAAAGATCGGGAAAGCAGCTGTATACCAGTTTTTTAACACTGCTGACTGATGTTCTTCCCCCAATAAAACCGCATATCTCCCGTTTTTTAGAACACTGTCAACAACATTTTCTCCTACTTTTTCCGGATTCCAGCTATCTCCTGTATTAATATTATGTTTTTTCTGAAAATTTTCTACAATACTTTTCTTCCCAAACAGCTTTAAAAGGTGCCGGTCTTTATTAAAAACTCCTATTATAAAATTTTCTGAGCCATAATTATCTTTCATCTTCTTTAAATTTTTATTAACTGCAGAAAAAAAATCATCCCAGTGTGTTTTTTGCTCACCTTCAGCCCATAAAAAACGATTTCTGCTTTTTTTCTCCTCTGTACTCATATAATCACTGGCAAAAAAACTCATCAGATTTCTTACCTCCCGTAATAATAAACTTGATTATAGATTATGATATAACTTATTAAATTACTCTGTTTAAATATAGTTCTATATTTTTCATTCTTTTCCTGCTATAACTTATGTAAAATATCAAAAAACTATTTTATACCCGAACCTAAAATAACAGGGCCCCATTACTGGGGCCTTAATTTATAATCTGTTTCATTACATATTAATATTTAAATCTATTGATCATAGAATTAAGATTTTCTACCATTTCAACCAGTTCTGTTGAAGCCTCAACAACTACCTGAGTGGATGCAGACTGCTGTTCACTTGAAGCTGCCACTTCTTCTGCATTCGCTGCTGCCTGTTCACTCACCTGAGAAATTTCGTCAACAGCACGCTTAACATTCTGACTGTTATTATTCATATTATCTACCTGTTTGCGAATATTTTCAATCAGGCTCTGCAGTTCTTCAGCTTCTTCTGTAATCTCCTTAAACGATTCTGAAGTTACATTGATAGCTCCAACACTATCGGCAACCGCAGATTCATTTTCATCCATATTCTTAACCGCTTTTCCTACATCTTTCTGAATAGAATTAATCAGCTTTGTTATATCTTCGGTTGCAGAAGCAGACTGTTCCGCAAGTTCTCTTATCTCATCTGCAACAACACTAAATCCTCTTCCCGCTTCACCAGCCCGTGCAGCCTCAATTGCTGCATTTAGAGCCAGAAGATTTGTCTGCGCCGCAATATCATTTATCAAATTGACAATTTCTCCAATTTCTCTGGAAGAGCTGCCCAGCGAATCTATAGCATCAGATGTTGTTTTAGTGTTTTCTTTAACACGGGTAATACTGTTTTCAGATTCTCCCAGTGATTTATTACCTTCATCAATATTGTCCATAACATTCTCAGCTTTTTCAGCCATTGTATCAGAACTATTATTAATCATCTGTATCTGATTTCCTAATTCATTTATAGTTGCTGATGTCTCTTCAACCTGTGCTGACTGCTCTTCAGCACCGGATGCAACCTGCTGCATGGAATTTCCAACTTCTTCTGCAGAAGCTGATAATTCTTCACCAGTAGCAGTTAATTCCTGACTCGACGCTGCCAGAGTTTCAGCAATATCTTTCATGCTGCTCATTAATTCTTTCAGCACATCTGTTAATTTGTTGAACCAGGCTCCCAGAGTTTCAATCTCATTTCTATTAACTTTTTTATAAACTTTACATTCTTCACAGCTTTCATATTCACCTTCAGTTATTTTGGGGCAGTGAATTTCTTTTCCAAACTGGGGAGCATAACTTCCAACATCAAACCAGCATGTAACCCCATCTTTTTGAAAATCAGGACAATCTTCAACTCCACAGTCCATAATTTCAGAACAGTTTACTTTTTTGAGTGGATAAGATACCGATAGATCTCCTAAAGCCATTTTTGCAAACATATCCTTAAAATCATCAAGTGGGTTAAATATTTTTCTGCTTATATAATATGCAACAGCAATTACAAATAAAATTCCGAGCACAGCAAATAATATAACACTTTTTTTCAGGGAATTAAGTGAAGATACAATTTCACTTCTATCATAAACTGCTTTAATATAACCGGCAGTTTCTCCCCTGTAATCATCAAAGGGTAAAAGCAGGAAATTGCTGCTGCCGGTATTTTTTATCACGGTTTCTCCACTTTTTATTTTGTCGATAGTCTCTGCTTCCACCTCATGGGGATCACTGTTTTCTGTGCTGACTATCCAGTTTTTCTGATTGTCTTCCCAGGCAACACTGCTGCTGTCTGCAAGTGAATATATATAATATTCACCTCTAAAGCTGCTGTTCAGTTCCTGCAGAAAAGTTTCGCCCAGATCTGCTCCCATTTCTACTGTACCTATATGTTCTCCCTGATATGAAACAGGTGATACAACTCTCAGTCCATATCCGCCACGACCTTCTTCTATTCCGCTGACCAGCTTCCTATCAGCATTTGCCTTATTAACTGTAAATCTAAAATCTTTAAGACTGTCTCCGTATTTATCTGGATTGTGCAGGCGCAGAAAAGAAGTGGAATCAGGTAAATGAAATTGAAACTGAGCCATTTTATCATCAATTGCCTTATATGATGATAAAAGCATGTTCCTCAGTGCTTCTCTGTCCCTTTCTGCAAATCTTTTTTTAATTACCTGATTGTTCGCCATAGTTAGAACCGATGTCTTAGCCTCCTCAATAGTTGAATTCAACTTTAGTTCAGCTGTATCTGCAATTGACTGCAAATTATTATATTCCTGGAGAATAATTTCTTCTGACATATTAGTAAATAAAAAGTAAGATAACAAAGATATTATAATAACCATACTAATACTGATTGTTAGCAAAAGTAGTGCTCTTAAAGAAATATTTTTCATTGCATCACCTGGCCCTTCTAATTTTTTTTAGAAATTTGATAAAATTATTCTGCAGTTTCATTATTATTATCGGCAGTCATAAAAAAAAGATAACCAGCTTCAGAAGTACTGTGTCTTCATCAGCTGGCTTTAGATAACATATGCTCTTTATATTGATATTATTTAACTTAATTTAATTTTTTTCAAATATTTTCGTCATTATTTGACAGATTATTTTTTTCAATTAAAAACTTTAATTTCTCAGCAAATCTTAAATCATCTGCCTCAGTTCTTTTTTTATGGGAATTATGGCGTCCTGTTTTACGCCTCCATTTAAAGTTCTGATGTCTCTGCATTAAAAGATAATCTATATTATTATCAGAAAAAATTTTGCCGGAAAAACTGATTACCTGGGCACCCTTTCCCAGAACAACTGCTGCCAGACCATAATCACCTGTAACTACAATATCATTTTCCCGACAGAAATTAAATATTTCCATATCGGCAGACTGATATTTCTGATCAACTACAAATATCTTGCCATAATCAACCGTAAGATGGTGATTTAAATCAGTAAAAATATCAAGCTCAATTCCATATTCCTCGGCAGTACTTTCTACTATTCCAACAACAGGACATCCATCACCATCTACTAAAATTCTCATTTTCAATCTTTGTACCTGTCAAGAATTATATCCAGCTGACCGGTTTTTCTAAATAAATGCTGTAAAATTTGTCTTACAGCACCATTACCACCATTATAATCAGAGATATAATCTGCTATTTTTTTTACAGCTTCTGCTGCATCAGCAGGACAGCCGGCAAAAGCTGCTTTTTTCATGACTTTAAAATCATTTAAATCATCACCCAAATAAGCTATATTTTCAAAAGTAATTTCTTTGTCCTCCATTATCTCTTTAAGTTTGCCCTCTTTGTCCTTTATATCCTGATAAAGTTCTTCTATTCCAAGTTCTGCCGCTCTTCTTTCAACTATCTTTGATTTCCGCCCAGTTATAATTATTATATCAATTCCAGTTCTTAGAGCTCCGGCAACCATAAGACCGTCCTTTACATTAAAGGCTTTCATCTCATTATCATAATTATCCAGATAAACTTTTCCATCTGTGAGTGTTCCATCTACATCAAGAAAAATAGTATTTATTTTTTCCATTATATCAGCTCCATCTTAAGATATTTCTGCCTCAGCTTCTCTTTGTACCGCCAGATGATATTCTTTCTGTTTAGCTCTATAATTGAGATACCCTGCTGTTATAATCAGTATACCACCAACAAGACTCAGTAAATCCGGTATTTCGCTGAAAAATATAAGTCCAAGTACTGTAGAAAATATTATATTAGCATAAGTATAAATTGCAAGTTCTCCTGCTTCTGCATATCTATACGCATTTGTCATAAAAAGCTGAGCTGCAGCTGCAAAAATTCCTACTGCCAGCAGGGCAATTATTTCCATCCCCTCTGGAACAACAAACTGCCCTTTCAGCATAAAAGGAATCATGGCCAGAGTGGAATAAAGACAAAAGTAAAATACTACTGTCCCTGCTGCATCGGTTTTACGCAGATGTCTTACAATGGTATAAGCTATCCCGGCAAAAAATCCAGCAGAAAGTCCAATTAGTGATGGGAAAATATTTGAATCAAAGCCAGGTTTTATTACAAATACAGCACCGGAAAGTGCAATAATTAAAGCAAGAATCTGTTTTTTAGTAATCTTTTCTTTCAAAAATATAGCTGCAAATATCATAACAAAAAATGGAGATACTTTATTTAATATAACTGCATCAGAAAGTTTAATTTCACTTAACGCATAAAAATATGTAGCGATACCAAGCAGACCAAAAAAACTTCTCAAAAAAAGCATTTTTTTATTATTACCTGCCAGGCTGGCTCCATTTTTTTTGACAATAGCTGCTGCAACAAAAATCCCCACCAGATTTCTGAAAAATATCTTTTCTGCATTTGGAATATCTCCAAGAAATTTAACAGCAGAAGCCATTAAAGCAAAAAATAATGATGACAGCAAAATATAGATTATTCCTTTTTTCCGGCTGTTCATAAAAATAGCACCTCATCTTATAAATTTAATCAATTGTTGAGATTTATTATCAGTTATTATATATCTTTTAACATTTACTGTAAAGCAAAAACTCCACCATTATAGTGAAGTTTTTATATTAAAAATATTTAGATAGTAAATTATATCAGTTTATTTTATGCAGGTGGAATAATGACCCGGCTCTTTTTCTTCAAGCTCCACCTCTGTTCTAAGGCATTTCTCATCAGCCAGAGGGCAGCGGGAACTGAAACTGCAGCCTTCCGGCAGATTAATCATACTGGGAATTTCTCCTTCCAGCTTTATTTTAATATCCTCTAGTTCTGGATCTGGCTCAGGAATGGCAGAAAGCAGTGCCTCGGTATAGGGGTGGAGTGGATTAGTAAATATCTGATCAACTGTTCCAAGCTCAATTATTTTCCCCATATACATTACCGCTATCCTGTCAGCTATATATTCAATAACCCCCAGATCATGTGTTATAAAAAGCATAGTAAGATCAAGTTTTTTCTGAAGATCCTGAAGCAAATTTAATATCTGTGCCTGAACAGAAACATCGAGTGCAGAGGTCGGTTCATCAAGAAGCAAAAAATCCGGATTTAAAGCTATTGCTCTCGCAATACCAATGCGCTGTTTCTGTCCACCGCTAAATTCATGTGGATAACGGTAAAGATGCTCTTTTTTTAAACCTACAATATCCAGCAGCTCCAGTATTCTCTGCTTCAAAATTTTATTTTCAATGTCAATATCATGAATTCTAAAAGGTTCTTCAAGAAGTTTTTTTATTGTTCTTCTGGGACTGAGAGAAGAATGCGGATCCTGAAAAACAATGGCCATATTTTTCCTGAGTTCTTTTATCTCGTTTTTGGAAAATTCATTTATATTTTTATCTGCAAATATTATCTCCCCACCATCCGGTTCAAGCAGAAGCATTAGAGTTCTGGCCAGAGTAGATTTTCCACAGCCTGACTCTCCTACAACTCCAAAAGTTTCACCTTTTTTTATAAAAAAGCTCAGGTCATTAACTGCTTTAAGAACTGTTCGCTCTTTATTAATTAAGCCTTTTTCTTTAATAAAATATTTTTTTAAATTTTTTACTTCAATTAACTTATCCATTAAAAATCCTCCAGTTAAAATTGCAGATGACATTTTACATAGTGATTTTCATCTATGTATTTTCTCGGCGGTATTGTAGAACTGCATACATCCATTTTATATTCACAGCGCGGATGAAATCTGCAGCCAGATGGTGGTGTTATCAGATTGGGAACTTTTCCTTTAATGATTTTAAGTTTTTCTCCCCTGCTCTCCCTGCGGGGTATTGCTTTAAGCAGCCCCTCTGTGTAAGGATGAGATGGGTTCTTAAATAATTTTTTAACAGGAGCATATTCAACAATATTACCGGCATACATAACAGCCACCCTGTCACATACACGTGCCACAACACCAAGATCGTGTGTTATCAACAGCATCGAAGAAGACATCTCATCTCTAAGATTTTTAATCAATTTAAGAATCTGTGCCTGTATAGTAACATCAAGTGCTGTTGTTGGTTCATCAGCAATAAGCAGCTGTGGATGACAGGAAAGTGCAATAGCTATCATTACCCTCTGCTGCATACCTCCACTTAATTCATGCGGATATTTTTCCATAATGTGTTCCGGATCAGGAAGACCTACTTTTTTAAACATTTCCAGCGCTATTTTTTTCGCCATTCTGCTGCTTTTTTTCTGGTGCTTTTTTATAACCTGTTTTATCTGGGTACCAACTTCAAACACGGGATTGAGAGAGTTCATAGGATCCTGAAAAATCATAGATATCTGATTACCTCTAATATCCTGCATTTCTTTTTCTGTTTTATCGATTAAGTTTTCACCATTAAAATTAATCTCTCCGGAGATAATTTTGCCCGGTGGATCAGGAATAAGTTTCATAATAGAAAGAGCTGTCACAGATTTACCACTCCCTGTTTCTCCCACAAGGCCCAGTGTTTCCCCTTTATTTACTACAAAAGAAACATCTTCAAGTGCTTTCACTTCTCCTTCGTAGGTGAAAAAAGATGTCTTTAAATTTTTAGCTTCAAGTAAAATCTCATTTTCATCCAAATTATTTTCCTTTTCCATTTTACTACCTCCTGAGCCTGGGATCGAGCACATCTCGCAGACCATCACCTAAAATATTAAATCCTACCACCACAAATAGTATGGCAAGTCCTGGAAATGTAGCAACCCACCATTCAGAAACAATATACTGACGTCCATCACTGACCATAGCTCCCCATTCTGGAAGTGGAGGCTGAGCGCCAAACCCTATAAAACTCAGTCCTGCTGCTGCAAGTATAACTGTACCTAAATCCATAGTTGCCCTGACTATTATTGGTGAAAGGCAGTTTGGTAAAATATGAATAAATAATATGCGGATATCGCTCCCCCCCATAGAGCGAATTGCCTCGATAAACTGAGAGTTTTTAATCGATAAAACCTGGCTCCTCACCAGTCGCGCATAAACCGGCCAGCGCACCAGTGCAATTGCAATAATAGTATTTCTTAAATTGGGTCCTAATGCTGCTGCAATTGCCATCGCTAAAATAAGTGGTGGAAAAGATAAGAACATATCAGCTATTCTCATTAAAATATTGTCCCCAGCACCACCAATATAGCCACTTACAGCTCCAACAATAATTCCAATTACTGCTCCGATTAGGACAACTATAATACCAATTAGAACAGAAATTCTGCTTCCATAAATAATTCTGCTCAAAATATCTCTTCCCTTATCATCTGTTCCCAGAGGATGCTGAAAACTGGGAGCTTCAAGTCTGGCTGACATTTCCTGATAATAAGGATCATGTGGAGCCAGAAAGGGAGCAAAAACAGCTATCAATAGAAAACAGGCTATTATAAATGCTCCAATAAGAGAAAGTGGGCTTTTTGAGAGCAGGTGCAGAGTATATTTAATTTCTTTAATTTGAGACTCATGTTTTTTTAGCCAGCTGTCTGTAAAAGATTCTGCCGCTTCCATGTCTACTTCCTCCTAATTAATTTATCTCATCATATTTTATTCTTGGATCAAAAAATCCGTATAATAAATCGACAAAAAGATTTGCAAGTGAATATACAAGTGCTATCAGGAGTGTGACCCCCATAACAGCTGGAAAATCAAGAAAAAGCATGGATTCTACAACATAGCGTCCAATGCCGGGCCAGGAAAATATAGTTTCAGTCAGCACAGCCCCGGATAAAAGGCTTCCATAGGACAGACCAATAATCGTCAATGTTGGTATAAAAGCATTTTTAAAAGCAAGCTTAAATATAATCAATTTTTCTGATAATCCAAAAGAATATGAGCTTCTAATATAATCCTGATTCATAACTTCAAGCATACTGGAACGCATCATTCTGGCAATCTGTGCTGTAGAAAGATATCCAAGACAAAAAGCTGGAAGAATTATGTGTTTCAAACTGCTCCAGAATGCATCAAAATTACCTGTCAGCAGGCTGTCTACAAGATAGAGACCTGTAATATCTCTGGGCGGCATAATAAACATTGCGATTCTGCCTGAACTCGGTAAAAAATGAAGATGATTATAAAATAAGGCCATAAGTAAAAGCCCAAGCCAGAAAACAGGCATAGAAACACCCAGCAGTGAAAAAATTCTCGCTCCCTGATCAAGCCAGCTGTCTTTTTTTACAGCAGATAATATCCCCAGGGGAATTCCTAAAATAATAGAAAGAATAATAGCAAAAGTAGATAATTCAAAAGTGGCCGGAAAAAAATTTTTTAAATCTGCAGTCACATCCCTCTTGGTCCTTATGGATTCACCAAGATCAAAATTAATAAGCCCTTTCATATATATAAAATACTGTTCATGAATTGGTTTATTTAAACCCAGATCCTCTCTCATCTTTTCTATCTGTTCATCTGTTCCACGTCCACCAAGCATTGTCAGAACAGGATCTCCAGGAACTACATGAGAAAGAGTAAATGTTATTATTGAAATTCCAATCAGCATTAAAACTGTATAAAACAGTCTTTTAAGCAAAAAAACTTTCACCAAAATACCTCCTTGACGACAATTAAATTCGCTGCCCTCAAAATGAGAGCAGCGATACAATTTTACTTATAAGCACTGGTGAAATCAAAGATTCTTACTGGATTGTACTTATAACCTTCAACTTCATTTCTCAGTACTACAATATTCTGGGGCTGATAAAGCATCGCCCATGGGCCTTCTTCAGCCAGCATTCTATCTATTTTATTATACAACTCTTTTCGTTTTTCTGGATCATTAATTTCTGCAGCTTCTTCTATTAAATCATCAAGCTCTTCACTGCTGTATGCTACCCTCTGAGTAAGTGAACCTTCACTGTGTCCAAATGGATGGATAAAGTTATGTGGATCAGGATAATCTGAACCCCATCCGCTCAGCATAAGTTCAAGTTTCTGATTTCTGAATAATTCATAAAAAGCAGCCGCATTTAACTGTCTGACCTCTGCATTAATTCCTACTGCAGACAGATCATTTTGAACACTGCTGATTACCTGCTTCCACATTGTTGAAGAAATACCGGTCAATTCAATATCAAAACCATCCGGATATCCGGCTTCAGCCAGCAGCTGTTCTGCTTTTTCAGGATTATATTCATACACTCCCATATCTTCCTGATAACCAAGCAGTGGTTTTACTATTGCTCCTTCTAATTTATTACCTGCACCTCTGACGAGATGTTCAATCATTGCATTATAATCAACAGCATGTCTGATGGCCTGACGTACTTTAAGATTATCCAGTGGTTCTTTACTTACATTCATCCCCATATAATAGGCCCTTAAATCAACACCCTTTATAACATTTAAATCTTCATTAGCTTCCAGCTCAGAAAGCTGATCTGGAGTCAGTTTATAAGCAATATCAATATCTCCATTTTCCAGCATCATCTTCTGGGTAACACTTTCAGAAATATTTTTAATTATTACCTGGCGGAAATTGGGCTTCTCTCCCCAGTAGTTTTCATTTCTCTCTAAAACAATGGAATCTCCTCTATTCCAGGAGGCTAATTTGTATGGACCAGAAGCAGCTTCACCGGACTGGCTGTTTAACCAACTTTCGCCCCAATCACCATCTTCTTCATTTGCCATAACAACTTCCGGGTCAACAATTCCTGCACATGTATTACTCAGAACACTTGCAAAATATGATGCAGGAAATTTCAGTTCTATTTCCAGTGTATATTCATCAACAACAGTTATACTCTCAGGAGTCATAACTTCATTTAACATCCAGGAAGGGCCTTTACCCATTTCCATCGATCTCTGCAGAGAAAACTGTACAGCCTCTGCATTGATAGGATTTCCACTTGCAAACTCTGCATTTTCTCTGAGTTTAATAGTCCATTTTAATCCATCATCAGAGACCTCATATGATTCTGCCAGATGTGGAATAACCTCTCCTTCATCAATTATAAAAAGATTATCATATACATTTTGTATTGTATTACAGGAAGTAAACTCATAAGCAACCGCAGGATCTAAAGAGGCAGCATCAAAATTATCAGCAACTACAAGAACATCATCAGGTATAGCTGCAGCACCAGCAAAAGCCGTATTAAAAACAAAAACGGACAAGACCATAAGAATTAATATTTTTTTCATTTATTTTCCATCCTCCTATTTACTATTCTACCACACACTCCATCTGAAGAAAAGGATACCCACCTCCTTCAATAAATTAAAATTTACATTAACTTAAAATTATTTCCAGCAGAAACTGCAGGTAATAAAAAACCCGGTGGATTACCACCGGTTTAATTTTTCCAGTAGAAATCACCTTCATTTAATTAAGAGAGGTAGCACACCACCACTGATTAAACATGTGATGACAGTACTGCACATCTTATATACAGTCCCAGCAGCCTATTTCGGACAAAACAGTCTGCTTCGGCAGAACCACCTTTCATCTTAGACCACTGTCCTGTGTTATGTCTAAAATTACTGATCAGTATCTGCACCTCTACCCCATCTCAATAAGATGAGGCAACCTCTTATATTAGCTTTTAGTTAGTTTAAATTATAACTGAGATTATTTTTTTTGTCAAGTCAATCACACTTTTGAAAGTTTATGTTTGTGTATATTATGCTGTAAAAAAAATATTTGATTATCAAAAAAATTTATGCTTCATCTTAATTATTTGAATTATTTTTCAAAGCTTCTTTAAGGGTATGCCAGGAAAGTACAGCACATTTCACTCGCGCCGGCATGTTAGCTATATTTTGCAGAGCTGCTGCATCTTTCAATTTTTTTAATTCAGAAGGGTCATCTATTTCTTTTTTTATCATCTGCAGAAATGTTTCTACCAGTTCCAGAGCTTCACTTATCTTTTTACCTTTAATTAAATCTATCATAATTGAAGTAGAAGCCTGCGAAATAGCACAGCCGCTCCCTTTAAAAGCAGCATCTTCTATCATATCATCATCCAGCTTAAGTTCCAGTGTAATATCATCACCACAGTTTGGATTATGACCGTGTTCTTCAATATCAGCATTTTCCATTTCTCTCTTGTTGCGGCTGTTCTTATTGTGCTCCATTATCAACTCTGTATAAACTGAATTAAGATCCATAACCAAACATCTCCCTTACATTTTTAATACTTTTTATAAATCTATCAATATCTTCTTTATTATTATACAGGTAAAAACTAATCCTGGCTGAAGAATTGATATCAAGATATTTCATCAGAGGTTGAGCACAGTGGTGTCCTGACCTCAAAGCCACTCCTTCATTATCTACAATTGTAGCCAGATCATGTGAATGAACACCTTTAATATTGAATGATATAATTCCACCTCTCATCTCTGTACCTTTTGGCCCATAAATATCTATATAAGGTAGTTTGCTTAATTTTTTTAGGGTATAATCGGTCAGATCTCTTTCATGTTCTGCTATATTATTCAATCCAATATTATTTAGATAATCAACTGCCGTAGATAATCCAACTACTCCTTCTACATTCTGTGTTCCTGCTTCAAATCTCTCCGGTATTGGTGCAAATGTAGTTTTCTGCTCTTCAACATATTCTATCATCCCACCTCCCAATAAAAATGGAGGCATATCTTCTAAAATCAATTTTTTACCATAAAGTAAACCAATTCCCATTGGGGCCAGCATTTTATGACCGGAAAAAACATAGAAATCTACATCAAGATCCTGTACATCCACTTCCATGTGGGGAACTGCCTGGGCTCCATCAGCCAGCACATAAATGCCATTTTGATGAGCTATCTCGGCAATTTTTTTAACTGGATTTATTACACCTGTAACATTTGACATATGTGTAATAGAAATCAACTTTGTAGAATCAGTGATTTTATTTTTTAGCTCATCCAGTGATATTCTTCCTTCATTATCAACATATAGGTATTTTAATTTTAAATCTTTCTTTTGGGCCAGCCGCTGCCAGGGAATAATATTGCTGTGGTGTTCAGCAATTGAGAGAATGATTTCATCTCCTCCCTGCAGAAACTTTTCTCCAAATGAATTTGCAATAAGATTTATCGATTCAGTAGTATTTCGGGTAAATACTATTTCCTTTAAAGAATTAGCATTGATAAATTCTCTGATCTTTTCTCTGCCATCTTCATACTGTTCTGTAGCTTTAACACTTAAAAAATGGGATCCCCTGTGAGGATTTGCATTATAATTTTTATTATAGTGATCAACTGCATCCAGTACAGACAGTGGTTTTTGTGTTGTAGCGGCATTATCAAGATAGTGAAGCTTTTTCCCATTCACATTTTTTTTCAAAATGGGAAAATCTTCTTTTATCCTATCAATATTAAGTTTATCAGCCTTCAAGTCTGTGTTTAACTTCATTTATAACACTTCCTTTAAGATCATTTAGAGGTATTTTATCAAAAATCGGATTAAAGGCAGCTTCTATTACCAGCATCTTTGCCTTCTTTTCATCCAGACCTCTACTCATCAAGTAAAATAGAAGATTCCCGTCCAGCTGTCCTGCACTGACAGCATGTTCTCCTTCAACATTATCTTCTTCTGTAAATAACGCAGGTATAGAATCTGATTTAACTGTTGGATCCAGCATCAAAATCTCTTCTCTTTCAGATCCACTGGCAAGAGCCGCACCTTTTTTGAAATATAGATCTCCTCTGAACACTTTCTGTGATCTATCTTTAAGCACACCTTTTGTTTCAATCTGGCTGCTGCTGTGCCTGCCAGAATGATTCATCTTAAAAGACAGATCCATCTTTCTATCACCATCACCAAAATAAATCGAACTTATTGCAGCAGTACTGCCTTCAGCAAGAAGATTGTTTTCACTGCTTGTAATAGTACTTTTGGCTCCAATCTCGATCGGAATAAAATTGAGCTCACCCTTATTTTCAACAATCGAAACATTTGTGTCAAAATTTGTGGATTTATCGTTTAATCTCTGCACTTTAATTATATTTAAAACAGCATTATCTTTTACTACAATTCTAGTCAGTCCATTGTGAAAAACCTCTACATCTTTATCATTTAAACGGTAATCAAAAACAACTGTTAAATTGGAGTTTTCTTCAGCTATTATTAAATTATTGTCGATCAGAAAGCCGTTTTCTCTATCAAACTCATAAACTGCTTCAACAGGAATTGAGAAAGTTTGTCCAGCAGAGGCTTTTATAAAAAGTCCAGCATTATAAAGAGATTCAGCTAGAAGAGTATATTTTTTATCTATACCGGAATTTAAATTTAAATCCTCAAAGCCTTTTAAGTATCCTATAATTTCTTCTTCATTATCAAGGCTGTCAGTTAGCTTTTTTACTATAAGATCTTTATGAACAGAATTAGATTTTAAATAATTTTTATTGTAAGATCTGTATTCAGGAATTTCATTATCTACCATCTTTATTCTTTTAAAATCCGGAATTTCAACTTCCTGATATTTTTTGAATTTCTCCCGGCGTATTCTGCTTAAAAGTTCAGATTGACCTGTAGTTAAGTTATCTATAAATTTTCTATCTGTTTGTTTTTCCATATATTTGACCCTCCTCGGGGCAAGCCCACGAGCTTTGCTAGCAGACTATAACTTCTATCACCCTATCCTATTGTTCCTTCTAATTCAAGATTAATCAGGTTGTTAAGTTCAACAGCATATTCTAAAGGAAGTTCTTTTGCAATAGGTTCAACAAAACCGCGCACAATCATTGCCTTAGCTTCTTCCTCACTTATTCCTCTGCTCATCAGATAGAATATCGATTCTTCACTAATTCTACCCACCCTGGCTTCATGACCAATATCTATATCATCTGTATTGAGATCCATTATCGGCAGTGTATCAGAATGTGATTCATTATCAAGCATCAGTGATTCACAGGAAACTGTCGCCTTAGAGTGATGAGCTTTATCGGTAACTTTAAGCAGTCCCCGGTAATATGCATGTCCTCCATCTTTGGCAATAGACCGTGAATTAACATTTGAAGTTGTATTTGGTGCAGCATGTATCACCTGAGCACCGGTATCTAAATACTGGCCCTCTGCTGCAAAGGTTATCCCTGTAAATTCAGCTCTTGCTCTTTCTCCTTTAAGAATACTCATCGGATAGAGCATAGAGACTTTTGATCCAAATGAACCAGATACCCATTCTATAACCCCATCTTTTTCAACAACTGCTCTTTTTGTATTCAAATTGTACATATTCCTGGACCAATTTTCTATAGTACTGTACCTTAATTTAGCACCTTCACCTATAAATAACTCTACAGCACCTGCATGGAGATTATTTACAGAATATTTTGGAGCAGAACACCCTTCAATAAAATGCGCTTTGGCTCCTTCTTCCAGAATAATAAGTGTATGCTCAAACTGACCGGCTCCTGGTGCATTTAATCTGAAATATGACTGCAGTGGTATCTCTACATCTACTCCCGCCGGTACATAGACAAAAGAACCTCCAGACCAGACAGCTCCATGCAGGGCAGAAAATTTATGGTCTCCGGGAGTAATCAACTTCATAAAATGTTCTTTAACAATGTCTTCATGCTCTTTAACAGCATTTTCCATGTCCATATAAATTACACCCTGATCTGTAAGCTCTTTTTTTAAATTGTGGTATACAACTTCAGAATCATACTGAGCTCCTACACCGGCCAGAGATTTTTTCTCTGCTTCCGGTATTCCCAGTGAATCAAAGGTCTTTTTTATATCTTCAGGCACCTGGTCCCAGTCACTCTGAAGGTCAGCATCAGGACGAATATAGGTAACTATATTATCCATATCAAGATCAGAAATATCTGCTCCCCAGTCAGGTATCTTTTTATCCTGATAGATTTTTAAAGATTTCAATCTAAACTCTCTCATCCAGTCTGGCTCATCTTTTTCACGAGAAATTTCTTTTATCACTTCAGGAGTTAACCCTTTTTGTGATTTAAATTTATATTTTACTTTATCTTTATTATCAAAAACATCTCTATTAATATCTTCTACATAAGTTTTTTTACTCATTATAGAACCCCTCCTAACAGCAGAGCTTTTCATTTATTAGCTCTTTATAACCCTTTTCTTCAATTTCACGGGCCAGTTCAATATCACCTGTTTTTACTATTTGTCCATCTATAAGTACATGTACAAAGTCAGGTTTCACATAATCTAATATCTGATTATGGTGGGTTATAATTATTACAGCATTTTCATCAGATGAAAGCTTTTTTATTCCTTCTGCAACAGTTTTTGTGGCATCAACATCAAGCCCAGAATCAGTTTCATCAAGAACTGCCAGTCTGGGTTGTAAAACAGCCATCTGCAGGATTTCATTTTTCTTTTTCTCTCCACCAGAAAAACCTTTATTTAAATATCTTTCTGCATATTCCTGATCAATATCAAGCAGTTTCATCTTTTCTTCAAGCAGAAACTTAAATTCAAAAATACTTTGATTTTCACCTGTTACTGCAGATTTAGCAGTTCTAAGAAAATTTTCTACTGTTACGCCTGGAATTTCTTGAGGGTATTGAAAAGATAAAAATATTCCTCTTTTAGCTCTTTTATCAACAGCAAGGTCATTTATAACATCCCCTTCAAACTTTATTTCTCCCTGAGTAATTTTGTGTTCCGGATGTCCCATCAGTACATTTGCCAGTGTCGACTTTCCGGCACCATTAGGACCCATAATGACATGTGTTTCTCCTTTATTTACCTCTAAATTAATGCCTTTTAAAATTTCCTGATCTTCAACTATAGATTTTAAATCATTAATTTCGAGAAGTTTTTTATCCATAATATAGATTCCCCTTATTCATAGTTTTTTACTCAACTTTAACACTGTCTATATCATACTATATTACTCAGGATTAGTCAAGTTTTTAGTTAACAAAAAATAGCTATTTTGAAGTGAATGTACTCTCCCCAAAATAGCTTAAAAAAAGTAATTTTTTAATTTATGATATTTTAAAATTTAATTTTTTTAAATTGTCAATACTTTCATATCATCTTTAAGATAATCTGACAGTGGTTTTCCCATATACTTTACCTCAATACCCAGATCTTCAAGTTTTTCAGAAACGCCATATTCATCTGAACAGGCTTTACATGCCTCAACTTTAATATCTACTTTAATAAATTTCTTGATTTCTTCCTGAAGACTTTTATTTTCACTTAAAAGCCTGGAAGATGGACCCCATACTATAAAAGTTACATTTTCAAACCAATTCTGTTTTTTTGCATTAAATACATACATAAAAACCATCTTTTTAGCAACTTCTATATCACCACTGGTCCAGAGAACAGCTAAGTTATTATTCATAATATGCTCACTCCCATTGTATTATTATAAAATTTTAATTTTTTAATTTCATTTAACAATAAATATCTTTTTACTACTTTTTTTAACCTTCTTCCAGTTCTACTCCCAGGCCATCGGCTGTCCTATTTACATAATTAAAATATGCAACAACCTGATTTATGTCTTTAATTCATTTCTGGCTTTAATATATCTCTAATTGTAGTCTTTTTAAGATGGTCAAGCATTTTCTGATATGCAGCACCAAAAACAGCATGTATTTTACATCGATCTCTTATTGTACAACCGTGTATTTCATCAACACATTCAAAAATATTATCTTCTGCCTCAAAAATAGTCATTATTTGGGCAAGATCGATATCTTCTGCTTTTTTGCTTAGTTTATAGCCTCCATTTTTGCCTTCTTCAGAATTAACTATACCACTATTGGACAATTCCTGCATTACCTTGGCAAGATAGGAAGGCGAAACATTTTCTATCTCTGCAATTTCTTTTACAGATAACTCTTCATCTTTATTTCTGGCAAGAATCATTAGAGCATGAACAGCATAATCTGTTTTTCTTGAAGTTTTCATTATAAGTTTTTACATCTCCTTTAAATTGATTCTCTGGATATATTCGGACTTTATTTATCCGCGTTTACTATAAACTTAGTATATTATATATGAATATGTTTTACAAGCTAAATTTCTGACTATTCTAAAAATAAGTTAAATATTTAATCATCTTTTATTAAAACATATACTATAATTTTATTAGCTTATATTTTTTATAAAAAAACTTTATATATTAATATTTCTATGTTATAATATAAATCGATGTGAAAATAATAACATATGAGGTGATATTTGTGGAAAAAGAAAGAAAAGAAAATCTACTTGCTGAAACAAGGAAGACAGCTGAAGATTATTTTAGACGAGGTGATTATTTCTGTTCAGAATCCGTCATTACTACAATTAATGATGCTTTAGGACAGCCTTTTGATCCTTCTATTGTAAAAATGGCTTCTGGTTTTCCGGTTGGAATTGGAAAGTCAAAATGTTTGTGTGGTGCGGTAAGTGGAGGTATTATGGCACTCGGACTTGCTTATGGCCGCGAAAAGCCAGGTGATCCAATGCCAGAATCATTTCCAAACAGTGCCGATCTGCATGATTATATAATTGAGGAGTATGGTTCAACCTGCTGCAGAGTTTTAACAAGAAAATTTGATGATTTTAAATCTCAGGAGAGAGCAGATCACTGTATTCAAATAACAGGAGAAGCTGCAGCCTGGGTTATGAGAAACTTTATAGAAAATGGGATAATAAAATAAACGGGGGTATTATTTAAATGAAAAATTTAATTAAAAATACACCCATAGCTATATCAGGTCTAATGCTTGGTCTGGCTGGAATGGGAAATTTAATAGCTCCATATGGAATTACTTATAAAACTGCTGCTGGTATTTTATCAGCTCTAATAGCCTTAATTCTGATAGTTAGATTTATATTTTACTGTCCGGAGTGTCTGGAAGATTTGAATAATCCTATTACTGCCAGTGTTGCCCTAACTTTTCCTATGGGGATTATGATTTTATCTACGTATATCAAAAATATCTCATACCAGACAGCATTATTCGGCTGGCGTACAGCTATAATACTGCATGGTATATTAATTCTACTGTTTTCTTTTAAATTTATTATCAATTTTGATATCAAAAAAGTATTTCCAAGTTATTTTATTGTTTATGTAGGTATTGTAGTTGGTGCTGTTACTGCTCCAGCTTTTAACAGCATTCAGCTGGGACAAATTCTTTTTTATTTTGGTTTTATAAGCTATATGATTTTATTACCTGTTGTAAGTTACAGGGTTTTTAAAATAAAACAGATAGCAAAACCGGCATTACCCACTCTAGCAATTTTCACTGCTCCTGCCGGACTGTGCCTGGCTGGATATATGAGTGCTTTTTCTGAAAAAAATACATTTATATTCAGTCTGCTTCTGGTTTTAACATTAATTTCTGCAGCAGCAGTTATATCTTATTTACCAAAGATGATTTCTATAGGATTTTATCCAAGCTTTTCTGCTTTTACATTTCCCTTTGTTATTACAGGGATAGGTTTAAAGATGAGCAATATTTATTTAAAAGGAAGATTTAATTTTAGTTTTCTGGAATTTCCAGCTTTAATTGTAGAAATACTTTCGATAATACTTGTAATTTATGTTTTTTTACATTATTCCAAATTTTTATTGAATAATTCTGAATATTAATATATGATTTATAAAATACTAAAAATAAAGCTTCTCCAGCTGATACAGAAACAGCCAGTGTGAAGTTTGCCTGGCTGTTTTAAATAAACCATCTTAATAAAATAAGATGATTTTCAATAAATTCACATTAAGAACTGTCCTCTTATTGATGAAATTTGAGGACAGTTTAATTCTTTTATTCTTCTATTTTTGTCAGATATTTTCTTTTAAATATCAGCCGGATTATTACATAAATCGGTACAGCTGTTAGAGCTCCAATAAATCCAAAAAGATATACTGCAGCCAGCACAACAAAAAGAACTACTAATGGATGTATTTCCAGCCGTTTCCCCTGGACAAATGGCCGTATCAGATTCCCTTCCAGATACTGTGCTATTAAAAGCACAATTCCAACTCCAAAGATCATTATAAATCCTTTAGACAGTGCTACAAAAAGTGCCGGTAAACTACCTATAATTGGTCCTATAATCGGAACAAGAGAAGTTATCATTGCAATTAAAGCCAGTGTGATTGCATTAGGCAGACCAATTATTAAAAATCCAACCATCATTACAATTCCCAGCAGAAATGCAACAACAAGCTGTGAGCTTATAAATGTCGATAGAGCTTCATCTATTTCCCTTAATAGACTTTCAGTATTTTCTCTTTTCTCTTTAGGTATTACTCTGATGAAATTATTATATATTTTTTCGTCATCTTTTAAAAAATAGAAAAGAACAAATGGAATTAAAACAATAATCATACCCACATTGGTTATAGAGGCAAATATACCCATGTAATTATAGCCGGAAACTTTTTGAATGATTTTATTGGCATAATTAATTATTCTTTCCTGGAGATTAAAATCCTGCAGATAATCTGTTTCTGAAGTTAAAACATTTCTCAATTTTTCTAAATTACTTATTATAATTTCATAACTTAAAGAGTAGTATCTGCCCAGTTCTTTTATTTCATTATAAATAATACTGCCGCCAAAATAAAAAATAATCGTCAGAAGTAAAATAACCGCTAGAAGTGTTAGAATAATAGAAAGAGATTTACTTTTTATCCATCTATTTAAAAATCTAACTGAAGGACGCAGAAGATAATATAAAAATCCACCGAGTAAAAGCGGCAGTAAAACAAAAGATAAAACCGAAGAAAGAGGTTTCATAATATAAGGTATTTGACCTGCTAAAAAAATAATTAAAAGCACCAGTATAACTGCATAAGCTGTCCTGAAAAATCTATTTTCTGTCATTTTTATGGCTCCTCAATATTTGCTAAAATATATTAAATTTCCTGTCAATTTACAGGTTGTTTTAATCTCTCGAGTTATTATGATGACAATCTTTTGCAACAATATTTATTGCTTTTGTTACAGTTGCCAGTAAATCTACTGAATTCTGCTGTTCTAATTCTGCTGTTTTTGTATAGACTTCTCCTTTTTTAGTTGCAACATATTTTGCCGGCAGTCGGTTGAGCGCATATGTCGCCATATCAACAAGACATTCTTCACAGGTACAAATATCCTGGAATTTTTCTCTTTTAAGAAGTTCAGACATACTGTTTAGAACAAGATCCTCTGTGTGATTATGCAGTTTCTTTCTTATATTTTCTATGTATTTTTCTGCACTCATAAAATAAATCCCTCTTTTCTTAATATTAGTTATTATTATATTTCTTTATAAAGCAGCAAATACCTGCTTTATAAACCGACTGAGTTTAATTGTCCTAAGAAACCTAAAAATCAAATTTTGGGTGTGTCCACAAAAAGAGTATTTGTGGGAGAACCAATTTTTAGGTTTACCATTATAGATCAGCTTAATAACTTATTTTATATCCCAGCTGCACAAATTGTACTATTAAAAATTTTTAAACATAAAAAAAGAGGAGGGTAAGCCCTCCTCTCATTATAAACCAGGATATTAAATTGAATACTGCATATATTGGTATATATACTGTTTTATTATAATTTTACAGCTGTTTTGCCTGATATTCTCCAAATTCATCTCTTAGAACATCACTTATTTCATTCAAACTTGCATATACTTTTACTGCTTCTATAATAGGATACATTAGATTATCTCCATTTTGAGCTGCTTCCTTTACTTTTTCTAAGCTCTTTTCTACTGCTGCATTGTCTCTTTCAGCTTTTACTCTTTTTAGTCTTTCAAGCTGTTCGTTTTCAACTTTTGGATCAACTTTTAGCAGATCTACTTTTTGATTTTCTTCTTCAGTAAATTCATTAACTCCTACCACAATTCTTCTTTTTTCATCTATTTTCTTCTGTGTTTTATATGCACTATCCTGGATTTCCTGCTGTACATAACCGGCTTCTATAGCCTTAGCCATTCCACCTAACTGATCAATTTTTTCAATATATTCTTTAGCTTCTTTAACAAATCTATCTGTCATATTTTCTATATAATATGAACCGGCAAGTGGATCAATTGTATCACTTACACCACTCTCATGTGCAACTATCTGCTGTGTTCTTAATGCCATTTTTACAGACTTTTCTGTCGGCAGACTTAATGCTTCATCATAGGAGTTTGTGTGCAGTGACTGTGTTCCACCAAGTGCTGCTGCCAGTGCCTGCAGTGTTACCCTAATAATATTATTCATAGGCTGCTGTGCTGTCAGTGCTGCACCTGCTGTCTGGGTGTGGAATCTCAGCATCTTTGATTTATCCTTTTTGGCTTCAAAACGCTCTTCCATAATTTCTGCCCACAGTCTTCTGGCTGCTCTAAATTTGGCAACCTCTTCTAAAATGTTCATCTGTGAATTAAAGAAGAATGAAAGGCGGGGTGCAAAATCATCAACATCCATGCCTATATCTACTGCAGCATCCACATATTCAATCCCATCTGCAAGTGTAAATGCAAGTTCCTGTACAGCATCTGAACCGGCCTCGCGAATATGATATCCACTGATACTAATTGTATTCCAGCGGGGCATATTTTCAGAACAGTATTCGAAAATATCTGTAATCAATCTCAGAGAAGGTGCTGGTGGATAAATATATGTGCCTCGGGCAATATACTCTTTTAAGATGTCATTCTGAATTGTTCCAGCCAGTTTTTCAGGACTTACACCCTGTTTCTCTGCAACTGCTATATACATTGCCAGCAAAACAGCGGCTGGAGCATTGATTGTCATAGAAGTACTTACTTTATCTAATGGAATTTCAGTAAACATTGTTTCCATATCTTCCAGTGTATCTATTGCCACTCCAACTTTACCAACCTCTCCCTGTGCAAGAGGATTGTCAGAATCATAACCGATCTGTGTCGGCAGGTCAAAAGCAATACTTAAACCTGTTTGACCCTGTTCTATAAGATAATGAAACCTCTCATTTGTTTCCCTGGCAGTACCAAATCCGGAATACTGACGCATTGTCCAGAGTCTGCTTCTGTACATTGTTGGATAAACTCCACGTGTAAATGGATATTTACCCGGGAAGCCAATATCTTCTACTGGATCGATACCTTTGGTATCAAGTGGTGTATATAGTGGATCCAGCTCCACACCAGAATCAGACTTAAATTCGTCTTTTCTCTGTCCAAAACGATCTACTGTTTTTTGAAACTTTTCTTCACGCCACTTTTTATCTTCTGATTTTAATTTTTTTTCATCCATAAATATTGACTCCTTCTTATTGCTTCAATTTTTGGCCCAGTTCAAAGGCCTTCATGTTCATTTCCACAGTCTTTTCTGGAACACGGTTTTTGATCGCTTCTTTTATATTTTCTGATGGAATTGTATCTCCAATAATTTCAGAGATAACTCCAAGTACAACAATGTTTGCTGTTAAAGTTAATCCGACATCTTCCGTAGCAGTTTTCATTATTGGCAGTGAAAGAATGTTATCCTTCACTTCTTCAGCCGCTTCAGAAATATCAATTCTTTCGTCTACGATCATTACTCCATCTTCTTTTAATTCAGAACCATACTTATCAAATGCTGCCTGAGTAAGACAGAGGAGACAGTCCGGTGTAACTACCTTTGGATAATCAATAATTCCATTATTTAATACTACCTCTGCTCTGCTGGCACCACCTCGGGATTCTGGCCCATAAGACTGAGTTTGAGTAACATTTAAACCATCAACTTTTAATGCAGCTTCAGCCAGAATAATTCCAGCGAGGATCATGCCCTGACCACCAGCTCCACTTAATCTGATTTCATATCTGGACATTATTCATCCTCCTTTGCAAAACTGTCGATTATCTGCTGATAACGTGCAGTATATTCTGATTCTGGATTATCTTTACGGTGAATAACACCCAGTGGGAAAATACCTTCTTTTTCTTCTTCGGACATCTTTTCCCATTTTGATGCAGGTACTGTATGTTCTTTCTGCCAGTCCAGCATTTCAGTAGGTCCACCAATTTTATTTTTGCGTCCATAATTTATAGGACACTGATCTAAAGTTTCAATAAAAGAAAATCCTTTATGTTCAAGACCTTCTTTATAGAGTTTTGTCATTTGACGCGGATTATATGTTGCACCACGGGCAACAAAAGTTGCTCCTGCTGATCTTGTTAAATCTACCAGATCAAAGTCCTGATCAATATTTCCGTATGGTGCAGTTGTTGCAACTGCACCTGTAGGAGTCATCGGGGAATACTGACCACCTGTCATACCATAGATTTGATTGTTGAAGAGAATTACTGTTAAATCAATATTTCTCCGGCAGCCGTGAATTAAATGGTTACCACCTATAGCAGATCCATCTCCATCTCCGGTAAGTACAATTACATTCAGTTCAGGATTGGCAAGCTTAATACCTGTTGCAAAGGCAATTGCTCTACCGTGTGTTGTGTGTAAAGTATCAAATTTGAGATAACCTGGTGCTCTACCTGAACATCCAATTCCTGATACTACAACTGTTTTATCTGGATCTATGTCTGTCTGATCTATTGCTCTGACTAAACTGTTCAAAATAGTTCCATGACCACATCCTGGACACCAGATATGCGGCAGCTTGTCTTCTCTTAGATATTTATAGATATCTACAGCCATTATTTTACCCCCTCAATCTCGGCCAGTACGTGCTCTGGTTTAATTAATGTTCCATCATAACGGTTAATACCGACAACTTCAGCCTGACCTTTAGCAGCTCTTTCTACTTCTCTTATAAGCTGACCCTGATTTAATTCAGGTACAATAATTTTATCAGCTTTTTCAGCCAGTTCACTTACTTTTTCTTCAGCAAATGGCCAGATTGTTTTAAGCTTAATCCATCCAGCATTTAAGCCTTTTTCTCTTGCTTCATTAACTGCACTGATTGCAGAACGAGCAGTTGAACCATAACTTAAAACTACAATATTGTCTTCTTCTCTAATGTCTTCATCATAAAGAATAATTTCATCTAAATTATTCTCAATTTTATCTGTCATACGATCCATCAATCTTTTTGCATCTTCTGTAGTACCTCTTGGAAATCCAGTTTTATCATGGAAAAGACCTGTTGTATGGTAGCGGAATCCTGTACCATAATCCGGCATCGGTGGCACAAGATCATCTGTCCACTCATAAGGATTAAAATTTTCCCGATCTGCATCTGCAGGAGGTCTTTTTCTGTCCCAAACCTCTATTTCATCTGCATCTGGAAGAACGACTTTTTCTCTCATATGCCCAACTATTTCATCTAATAATAGAATTACAGGCTGACGATACTTTTCTGCAAAATTAAATGCTTTAACTGTCAGATCAAATGTTTCTTTCACTGAACTTGGAGAAAGTGCAATAATAGGATGATCACCATGTGTACCCCATTTTGCCTGCATTACATCTCCCTGAGATGGAGAAGTTGGAAGTCCTGTTGAAGGACCAACTCTCTGAACATCTACAACAACAACTGGTGCCTCAATCATAATGCCCAGACCCAGATTTTCCTGTTTAAGTGAAAAACCAGGACCACTTGTTGCAGTAATAGATTTCTTTCCACTCAGTGAACCACCTATTGCACAGGCCATACCTGCCAGTTCATCTTCCATCTGTATAAATTTACCGCCTACTTTAGGCAGTTCTTTTGCAAATCCTTCTGCTATTTCAGAAGCCGGTGTAATAGGATATCCTGCAAAAAATTCTGCTCCTGCAGCCATTCCGCCTTCAACTACTGCTAAATCTCCCTGTAGTAATACTGCTTCTTTTTTACTCATTAACCTTCACCACCTTTAACACAAAATCTGGACAACTTAATTCACAATTTTCACAGCCAATACATTTGTCAATATCATCAATTTCCACTCTGTCCTGACCAAGCTTTAGTACATTTGTCGGACACACATGTACACATATTCCGCATCTTTTACACCAGTCAGGATTGGCAAGTGTTACTTTATCTCCCTTAGCCATCAACTCACTCCTTTTACTTAATTAAATTTTTTTGAGCTTTAATATTTTATATGTAACTTTTAAATATTATCTGGCATTATTATATTTCTACCAGTACTTATTTCAGTTTTTAAACCCAGTCATATTCTGCTAAATATTCTAACCGAGAATGGAAATAAGTGTCCCTGCAGCTATTGCAGAA
>JBNJGL010000015.1:0-1441 GCA_051747745.1 Bacillota bacterium
TAATAATTATATATTAGTCATATTTTGGTTTTCCCACAAATACCCTTTTTGTGGACACATCATATTTTAATATTATATTTTCAAAAGAATAAACTGTATTTTCAATATTAATGACAAAAATTTTATAAATAATGACTTAGAAATAATGGGGAGGAATTTTGATGAATTACAGGAAATTTGAAAATCTCGATTTAAAAGTATCTGCACTTGGCTTTGGAGCGATGAGGCTGCCTTTAGCAGGAGAAAATACTGAAGATATTGATGAAAAAAAGGCGGTTGAGATGATCAGGTATGCAATAGATAATGGCGTAAACTATGTCGACACTGCCTGGCCGTATCATGGTGAGCAGAGTGAAATACTTGTTGGAAAAGCTCTTCAGGATGGATACAGAGCAAAGGTCAATCTGGCTACAAAACTGCCGATCTGGAAACTTGAAAAAAAGACAGATATGGATGAAATACTGGATGAACAGCTGGAAAAACTTCAGACAGATGTAATTGACTTTTATCTTCTTCATGCACTGGGAGAAGAGAGATGGAAAACCTGCCAAAAATTAGAAGTTTTAAACTGGTTGAAAAAAGTACAGGCTGAAGGGAAAATTAATTATGTAGGTTTTTCTTTTCATGATGATTATGAGCTTTTTGAAGAAATAATAGACAGTTTTGAATGGGATTTCTGTCAGATTCAGTATAATTATCTGGATACTGAATATCAGGCGGGACAGAAAGGACTTAAATATGCTCATAATAAAGGGATCGGTGTAATTGTAATGGAGCCTCTGCGGGGAGGATGGCTGGCCCAGGAACCGCCAAAAGAGGTAAAGGAAATGTTTGACGAATATAATGAAGATAGAACTCCTGTTGACTGGGCATTACAGTGGCTGTGGAGTCAGGAAGAAGTGACACTGGTCTTAAGTGGTATGAGTAGTCTGAAGCAGGTGGAAGAAAATGTGGTAAGTGCTTCCAATTCTGAAGTTGGACTTTTAACTGAAGCAGAAAATAAAATGATAGAAAAAGCAGCAGAAAAAATGAGAGGGCCAATAACCTGTACCAGATGTGAGTACTGTATGCCGTGTCCAAATGGTGTAGATATACCGGGCAACTTTTTGCTGTATAATCAGGCTGATTTGTTTGATGAATATGAAAAAAACAAAGAAGAATATTATAAAATGGATGAGGGAAAAAGAGCAGATAAATGTGTAGAGTGCAGGGAATGTCTGGAAAAATGTCCGCAGAATCTAGAAATAATAGATCTTCTCAAAGATGTGCACGGATTTTTTTCTAAAGATCAATAAAACTGCGGGATATTATTGATCTTCAAAACTGCGGGATATTATTATTTTTTCAATAAAAATTATGGTTCTCCCACAAAAAGGTTATTTGCGTCGCTAACTCATTAAGATTGCACCACAGGCACTCCGTATTTAAATAATTCATACAA
>JBNJGL010000015.1:1541-42943 GCA_051747745.1 Bacillota bacterium
TTTCAATAAAAATTATGGTTCTCCCACAAAAAGGTTATTTGCGTCGCTAACTCATTAAGATTGCACCACAGGCACTCCGTATTTAAATAATTCATACAAACACTGTTTAAGGTAGATTAACGAAAAATGTCTAATCTTCCGCAAATAACCTTTTGTGGACACATCAAATAATTATATTTGAAATAATTTTATAAGGCAGTTTATTCAGTGTAATATATGGTATAATAAGTAAAAGGAGGTATCGTTTAGCTTGGAAAAAGTAAAATTAGTCTATAATCCATATGCAGGGGATCGCTCTTTTCCCAGATATTTAGATAGTTTTATAGAAAAATTTCAGAAAGCCGGTTATAAAGTAGATATCTTCCGCAGTATGGAGCCAGGAGATTTTGGTAGAGGTCTTGAAAATACAGATGAAACCTTTAGCTTTATTGCTGTGGCCGGTGGTGATGGGTCTGCCAATCAGATGTTAAATGTTATGAAAAAGAAAAAGATAGATCTTCCCCTTGCAAT
Source organism: Bacillota bacterium (assembly GCA_051747745.1). Taxonomy (GTDB): domain Bacteria; phylum Bacillota; class Halanaerobiia; order Halanaerobiales; family Halanaerobiaceae; genus QPJE01. Next base: position 2,052 of record JBNJGL010000015.1, read on the forward strand.
TATTCCTGCAGGTACAGTCAATGATTTTGCTTCTTATCTGGGGATGACACAGAGCATCGAAAAAAGCTTTGATAAAATATTAGAACACAATATAAAAGAAATAGATATTGGCTGTGTAAATAACCAGTATTTTTTAAATGTATGTGTGGGGGGAGTTATATCCAATATATCCCAGGGGACAGATACTGAACTTAAAAACAGGCTCGGTAAAGTAGCATATTATCTGCATGGAGTCACTGAACTGCCTAAGGTAAAACCGATGTCTTTAAAAATTACAACATCTGAAAAGGTACTTGAGGGTGATTTTTTAGTATATTTTATTTTCAACAGTAAAGGAGCAGGTGGATTTAAAAATGTAGCCCAGAAGGCTGCTATAGATGATGGTGTATTTGATTTTATAGCAGTTAAATCAGGTAATCTGATAAAGCTGACATCTGCAGCAGTAAGGCTGTTTCAGGGAGAAAAAGTTGAAAGCGAAAATCTAATTTATCTACAGGATGATTACTTTAAGATAGAATGTCTTAAAGAAGACTGTAATACAGAATACTGTGATGTTGATGGAGAAAAAGGACCCTCTATTCCACTGGAAATAAATATTTTCCCTAAAAGTCTTAAGGTTTTTACAGGCTAAATAAATTTAAATACCAAAGTAAACGCGAATACCCTATATATAAAAAGATCAGATATCAGATTTTTGTAATCACTTTCAAAACAATTTGACAGTATGTATATTATTTAAGGGGGAGATTTATGGAAATACCTGCAGAAAGATGGTTTAAGTCAATATTTGATCGAGAATCACGCAGAAAGTTTGATTCTCGGAAAATAGAAAAAGAAAAAATTGAGAGGCTGCAGAATTTAATAGATGAAGTTAATGATTTTCTGCCAGGTGTGAAAATAATAATGGTGGAAAAGAAAATAGAAAATATTTTCACCGGAATTATTGGCAGTTATGGAAAAATCACTGGTGCACCTGTTTATCTTGCTTTTATTGGAAATAAGGCTGTTCCACATATAGATGAAAATATCGGTTATGGTGGAGAATCGCTAATATTAGAAGCAACATCATTAGGATTGGGCAGCTGCTGGGTTTCTGGAACTTTTAATGCCGATAAGGTTATTGAAGATATAAAATTAAGCAAAAACGAAAAAATTTATGCTGTTTCCCCAGTTGGATATGCAAAAGATAAGCCTGCTTTATCTGAAAAAATTTTTAAAAAGATGGTCAGCAGCCATAAAAGAAAAGATATGTCTGAATTGGTTTTACACGACATGAATTCTATGTGGCCTCAGTGGATAAAGTCTGCCTTAAAAGCAGCAAGGCTGGCCCCTTCTGCAGTGAATAGGCAGCCCTGGAGGTTCAAAATTGTAAATAATACAATAATTATTTCTGCTAAAAAAGATAAAAAAACAGCAGATTATTCTTATAAACTTGATTGTGGAATTGCCATGCTCCATATACATGTGGGTTCTTTAAAAGAAGGAGTATCCGGTAAATGGGAGTATTTAGATGGTAATGATATTGCTAAATTTATTGTAAATTAATTTTTAAAATAATAAAATTAGCAGGAAAATATAAAATATTATATAAATATATATTAGGAGATGCTTAATTTAGCTAATTAAAATTTGACAAATTTAAACCCTGACTGCCAGGTTAAAAACCTCTCCGAACGGAGAGGTTTTTGACATCAGGGAAAATTTATTAGGTGGGGAGTATATGAAAAAAATATTAATGATTTTATTAATCCTATTTCTTATTTTCTCAGCTGTTTTTCCTGTGTCTGCAGAAAAAACAGAAATAGAGTTCTGGACTATTAATTTAAGTCCAAGATTTGATGATTATTTTGTGAAATTAATTGAAAGTTATGAAAAAGAGAATCCAGATATTGAGATTAAATGGGAAGATAATAGTTTTTCTGCTGTTAAACAGAAACTGCTTTACAGAATGGCGGAGGATAGAAGTCCGGATGTTGTTAATCTTTCTCCTGAACTAATGATTTCACTGGTAAAAGAAGATCTGTTATATCCTGTGAGTGATTTTGATAGGGAGTTTTTTCAGGATTATTATCAGAGTCTCTGGGAGGCAGGAGTGTATAATGGTAAAAGTTATGCTTTTCCATGGTATTTAAGCACACAGATAATTATGTATAATAAAGAGATTTTTATGTTTGCCGGACTGGAAAAAGATAGCTATCCTAAAAGCATAGATGAATTAAAAATAACTGCTGAAAAAATTAAGGAAAGTACAGGTATATATGGTTTTATGCCTCAAATAAGAATACATCATGAATTTATAAAAGCTGGGATAGAGCTTTATAAAGAAAAAGAGGACAAAATTATACCTGCTTTTAATACTGAAAAAGCTGTGGAAATAGTAAAATGGTATCAGGATTTGATGAAAGAAGATTTAATACCTGCTGATACTTTATCAGGAGGGTATAACCGGGCATTAGAAAGATATATTGATGGTGAACTTGGTATGCTGATAACAGGACCACAGTTTATTGATAAAATAAAAGAAGAATCACCATATATTTATGAAGCAACTGCTGCTGCCCCACTGGTTCTTAGAGAAGGGGAAAAAATTAGTGCTGCACTTATGAATGTTGTAATCCCTAAAAAATCAAAAAATCCTGACAAAGCAGCTGAATTTGCACATTATCTAACTGGAGCTGAAGCTCAGCAAGAATTTGCAGAAAAAGCAAATGTTCTTTCATCTGCAAAAAATGCAGGTGGCGAAGATTTTAAAAACCAAAATGGGTATTCACTTAAATCAGCAGTAAGAAAAATTTCTGAAAAGCAGCTCGAAAAAGCGGTTGATATGACATTGAAGGTGCCCCAGGCGGATGAATTGATTAGAGTAATGGATATAGAATTCAGCCGGGCAGTCAATTCAAAAATAACTGCAGAAGAAGCGGTTAACAGGATGGAAAAAGGCTGGCTGGATATTTTAGCTAAGGGAATGAAACAGAATGATGAAAAATAAAACTAAATTAATTATTACAATATTTACTATAATTTTTCTGGCAGTAAATAGCCTTCCAACAGCAGCAGTTTTTAAGCCAGAGCAAATGAGGCCGGTTTTGATGAAAATAAGGGAAGCAGAAAGGGAAATTGGCAGGGCAGAAAGAGAGATAAACAAAGCTGAATTAGAATTTAAACTCTATAATGAAGAACAGGCAGAATATTTTTTATCTGAATCAAAACAGTATCTGCAGAAAGCAGTGGAATTGTACGAAAATAACAGAGATGATGAAGTTGAAGCTGCTGCTGTAAGGGCAGTAGAAATGGCAGATAGGGCAAAATTACAGACATTAGAATCCTATCCTGTACAGTTTCGGGCTTTCTGGCTTGATAATGGTACTACAGCAGCTGCCGGCGGCAGAGAAGGGATTGTAGAACTTCTGAATATGGCAGAAATGGCTAATTTTAATGCTGTCATTCCGGAAGTGTTTTTTAAAGGAAAAACTATAATTCCTGATAATGAGCTTTTTATACAGGATGAACGATTTGAAACCTGGACTGAGGATCCTCTGGAAGTAATAATTGAAGAAGCTAAAAAAAGGAATATGGAGGTTCATGCCTGGGTCTGGGTTTTTAATGAAAACACCCATGGAGAGCCAGGAATAATACTTCAGGAACATCCTGAATGGGCATCAAGGGATAAAAATGGGAATATAGTAACCTATCACAACAGCAGCTGGTTAAGTCCTTCCAGGGCAGATGTAAGGGAATTTTTGATAAAAAGATTTTCCTATCTGGCAAAAAATTATGATCTGGCCGGTATTAATTTAGATTATATACGCTTTCCAGAAGAATACAGGGCCAGCTATGGCTTTGATGAGAATACAGCGGCTCTGTTTGAAGAAACAACCGGTATCAATCCTTTTGAAATAAAAAGTGGGAGCAGTGAATCAGCCCAGTGGAATAAATTTAGAGAATCTTTAATTACACAGATGGTAGAAGAAACTTCTGCAGAGTTAAAAAATATAGATTCAGAGCTTAAAATTTCTGCAGATGTAATACCCGGTAGAGAAGAAGCACGCTATAGAGCTTTACAGAATTGGTCGCTGTGGCTTAAAGAGGGGTATCTTGATTTTGTTTTACCTATGACATATACGGAAAATTTATTTTCAGAACTTAGCAAATGGGTTGAAGAAGATACAGAAGTGCTTGACTACCCCATCTATCCGGGAATATCTGTATTTAAACTGTCACCAGGACAGGTAATAGAACAGGTTGATGAAATAAATAATCTAAATAGAGAAGGGATGTCTCTATTTGCAGCCGCACATCTTTCAGAAGAACATTATCGTCTTTTAGGAGAAGGTTCTTTCAGAGAAAAAGCCCAGCTGCCGTATCGTGATAGAGCTGGAGCAGAAAAAAAGATTCTGGATATGATTAAAAGTAGAATAAATATCATTCTAGAAAAAGAAGGAGAAAATAATAAATCAAATAATTTTCTGGACGATCTGAACGGCAATTTAGGTTCTGAACAGGAGTTTTTAAACTATCTTAAAAATCTAAATATAGATAGTGGTTCAAAAAAACTGAAGTCAGATTTTAATTATCTGCAGGATTTCAAAAAAAGTTTGAATAAAAGAGAAAGTTAAGGTGATAAAATTGAAAAATGATAGTCTAAAAATTACCATTCTGGCAGAAAATACGGTTTATAAGTCAGGTCTCAGTGCAGAACATGGGCTTTCACTTTTTTTAGAATATGGAGACAAAAAATATCTTTTTGATACCGGCCAGGGATTAGTTTTAGAAAATAATGCAGAAAAACTTAAAATTGATCTTAAAGATTTAGATGGATTATTTTTAAGTCACGGACATTATGATCATACAGGTGGATTAAAATACCTGCTTAAAATCAATCCGGAGATAAAAGTATATGCTCATCCTGCTGCATTTGAGGAAAAATATTCTCAGCGTGATGAAATATATTTTGCCGGTTATGATGGGAATAAACCGAAAAACTTAATAAGTACAGAAGAAAAACTTCAAATAGAAGAAGGTATGTTTTTAACAGGTGAGATAAAGGCTGAAAATGATGATTATTTGAATGATAAATTTAAAACAAAAAAAGATGGGCAATTTATTACTGATAAATTCAGGGATGATATCAGCCTTTATCTGGAAACAGAAGCAGGTCTTATAATAATTTTAGGCTGCAGTCATAAAGGAGTAGGAAATATTATTAAAAATATTATGGATCAGAGCAGCTGTAATAAAATAAAAGCCGTTATAGGTGGTATGCACCTCAAAAATGCTTCTGATCAGAAAATTAAAAGTACAGCAGAATTTTTTGAAGAAATGAATGTAGAATATATATACCCTATTCACTGTACCGGCAGAAGAGCGCAGTTTGTCTTCCAGAAAAAATTAGGGGGAAAAGTAAAACTGGTAGGTGTTGGTGATATAGTCGAATTTTAAGGGGGGAATGCAGTGAAAAGCTCCATTACAATTGGTAAATTATTTGGAATACCTGTAAAAATTCATATAAGTCTGCTTATAATACTTCCATTTTTCGCCTGGGCTTTTGGCAATAATATAATTTACCTCAGTGAAAATACCGAAATTGCTCGAAAAGCACTTGTTTTAAATCCTTATTTGCTGGGATTTATTATGGCTGTAATACTGTTTATTAGTATTCTGCTGCATGAACTTGCTCATTCTCTTGTAGCGAGGAGTAAAGATATAAAGATAAATGATATTACTTTAATGCTTTTTGGTGGGGTTGCAAATATTGATGATATTTCTGAAGATCCAAAAGAAGAGATCCAGATAGCTGCAAGTGGGCCGTTAACCAGTCTTCTTTTAGGTATTATTCTTATTGGATTTTCAGCGGTTATTCCAGATTTTTTTATAGAGGATATTCGTCTTGTCACACTTTATTCGGGACAGTTAAATGTTTTTCTGGCATTATTTAATCTTTTGCCTGCTTTTCCCTCTGATGGAGGAAGAATACTGAGGGCTTTTCTGGCTCAGAGAACCTCTTTTCTTAAAGCGACAGAACTTGCATCTAAAATAGGTAAAGGTTTTGCTTTTTTCTTCGGAGTACTGGGGTTTATGACAGGCAACTTTCTGCTGGTTTTCATCGGTTTTTTTATTTACATTGGAGCTTCACAGGAACATCAATTCAGTACTATAAAAAGTGCTCTGTCTGATCTTAAGGTTGCAGATTTAATGACTTCTGAGGTCAGAACAGTTCCAGCAAATATAAGTGTACAGCAGCTTATAGAAAATATGTTCAATTATAAACATTCGGGTTTTCCAGTGGTTAGAGATGGTAAAGTTGTAGGAATGGTGACAATGGAAGATGCTCAAAAAATACCTCAGGATGAGTATAGAAACACATCTGTTCAAAGTATTATGTCCAAAGAAATTCATGCTGTCAAAGCAGATGACGAACTTTACGAAGCATTTAAACTGTTATTCCAGAAAGATATAGGCAGGCTTTTAATTTTAGAGGATGATGAGCTGCAGGGTATTATAACCCGTTCTGATATTTTAACAGGTATTAGGATTAGGCAGTTAGAAAATCACCATAAAAAAGAGTAGATTATAAATGATTAAAATTTTTCTTGAGCAGTCTTTTTTAGAAGGGAGAAAAAATGACAGAACACATTAAAAATTATCTGATTACTGCTGTGATCTTTTTGGGGATTGATTTTGTCTGGCTGGGATTTGTTGCCCGTTCTCTTTACAGAGAACATCTGGGCTTTATTTTGAAAGAAAAGTTTGATATGAAGGTTGCTCTGATATTTTATTTGTTTTTTGCGGCAGGTCTGCTCTTTTTTGTAATAAATAGAGCAGCAGCAGTTTCCAGCTGGCAGTATGCACTTTTTGCTGGAATGTTTTTTGGGTTTATTACTTATGCGACTTATGATATAACAAATTTAGCAACTTTAAAAGACTGGCCGGTTTTAATTACGGTTGTTGATATTTTGTGGGGAACTTTTCTCTGTGGAGTCACATCTCTTTTAAGTTATTTTTTAATAGACAAACTTAATTTTTAGTCATTTTAAGTGATAGAAGTTATAGTCTGCTAGCAAACCTCGTGGGCTTGCCCCGAGGAGGGTCAAAAGTGAAATTACTGTTTTAAAAGGTTCAAGTCTCTTATACAATTTGCAGGCAAAAATAAGTTTTAATTTTAAAAAAAGCTGATAAAAGAAGAAATTATAGACAGTTCTTCTAGTATCAGCTTTAATTATGTTTAAATCAGTTTTTGTATAGTTTTTAATAAATTTTAATCAAGCAGGTCATTTAAATCTATTTTTACTTCAAATTGAAAATGAGAATCTCCATCTTTATCGTCATCATAATCATCATCATAGTCATCATCGTCGTCGTCATAATAATCTTTATCTCTATAATTCTCTTTCAATTCTCTGTAAAAACTATCTCTATTTAACGGTCTACCTCTACCTTCTTTTTTTATAGTTTTGCCGGTACGCAGATTTTTATAATAATAATGATATTTATAGTTTGCATAATTTACTTCCATCATTTCGATCATATTTCTATCTTTATACTGGAATTCATATTTTTTGTTCTTTACTTCAATCTTTTCCTCTATATTATACTTTTTGTTGCGGTAATAATACTTGTAGTTGTTTCCTCTTACCTCTACTTTTTCGTAACCATGTTTAAAATCATATCGTTTGTCATACTTTTTTACATCAAGTGGTGGAAAATGTCTTTCTCTGTAAGGATGTCTAAAACGAACTATATCATCTTCAAAAAGAATCGGCGGCATACCAAAATAAACATGAAAATCATCCAGCCTATTTCTGTGGCGTGACAGCCGGTCCAGGTCATCTCTATCAAGTTCTCTACCTGTACTGCTGTAATAATAGAGGATTAAACTAATATCCTCACTATTCAGACCGAGTCTTGCCATATAATCCAGTTCATCTGTGTCAAGGTTTTTAAATACCTTAACCAATAATTCTTTATCAAAATCATCCAGTGATACTGCTGCAGTTAATCCACTCAGAAAAATTAAGAATATCACAGTTAATATAAATATCTTTTTATGCATATTTAACACCTGCCTTTACCATTTTGCTTTAATATTATTATACTCTTAATGGGACAGTAATGCAATTTTAGATTTATTAAGTATAAAATCGCCTGTGAATTCAAAGTTAGTGTCTCAAAGGATACAGGATATAGCTAATATGAGGGATTATATTTTGTGTTCAATCTTATCTTTTCCTTAATTTCTTTAAGATTTTTATAAAGAAAGTTTCAATATGCCTATTTTTACTTTTTGACAGTGTAATATATAGAATTTCTAAATTACCTGCAAAAATATTTTGACAATAACGTATTTTTGAGATATTATTTTGGTATATAATTATCAGCACAAAATATTTAGGAAGAGTGATAGAAGTTATAGTCTACTAGCAAACCTCGTGGGCTTGCCCTGAGGAGGGTCAAGATTAATGATTGTGAGCTGCTTCAATATTTAAAAAATTTAATTTGGTGCTTTTTAACAGGGGATTTTTATGTCCTTTTTTAAGTACCAGTATTGATCAGGGCTCACACTTAATTTATATCTTTATTAGAAATTTATGCCGTGGGCTTAAGCCTGCGGTTTTTTTATTCAAAAATGTTAAAAGGAAATCCCTCTAAATCTTTGTTTTTGATTTTGGTGGGAGAGAATTAAATTATATTATCGATAAACAATAGGAGGCAGAAATGAATTTAAAAATATTGGGATTTAATCATCACTTTGAAGTAGAATTTGATAAATTGAAAAAAGAAAAAAACTGGTTTGCAGGAAGAATTGCAGCAGAATATAAAGGGTTGTATAAAATACTGGCTTTCAGTGGTGAATTTACTGGAGAAATCAGTGGGAAAATGCGTTATAATAATGAATTTCCGGCAGTAGGTGACTGGGTTGTCTGTAGTGAAGTGGATTATGAAAGGGTGATTATTTATCATCTTCTGAAGAGAGAAAATAAATTTTCTCGTACTGCAGCTGGAAGTACAGGAACTGAACAGATTGCTGCTGCAAACATAGATATTATTTTTATTGTCAGTTCATTTAATGATGACTTAAACCTGCGCAGATTGGAGAGATATTTAACTTTAAGCTGGGATAGTGGAGCTAAGCCAGTTATAATTTTAAATAAATCAGATCTTAAAGAAAATACTGAACTAATGGTTAATGAAGTTGAAAATATCGCTGCTGGTGCTGATATTATTTCAGTTAGTGCTTTAAAAGGAACAAATATTGATAAAATAAAAAAATATCTAGGAGAAGGGAAAACAGCCGCATTTTTAGGTTCTTCCGGTGTCGGTAAATCGACCATAATTAATAAATTGCTGGGTAGTGAAGTGCAAAAAGTAAAAGAAATTAGAAAAGATGACAGCAGAGGACGGCATACAACTACAAATAGAGAAATGTTTTTGCTGGAATCAGGGGGGATACTGATAGATACTCCCGGAATGAGGGAAATAAAATTGTGGGATGGAAATAATGGCTTTAATTCTACTTTTAGTGATATTGAGGAAATTGCTGCAGACTGCCGATTTAATGACTGTCAGCATAAAAGTGAGCCTGGATGTGCTGTAAAAAAGGCAATAAAACAGGGTGAATTAGATCAAAAACGACTTGAGAGTTACTGGAAGCTCAAAAGAGAAGTGAAATACAATGAGATTAAAGAAAAAAAGAGTGCCGGAGCTGCAGAAAAGTATAAAATGAAAAAATTGATGCAAAAAAATTAAATTATTTTCTTAAATTCATAATTCCTTCAAATTTAACTCCTATAATGAACTCAGAAAGTAAAAATAACACATTAAATTAAAGGGGTTGAAAATAATGAGAAAAATTTTAGTAGGAATTCTGATTGTTAGTCTGGCACTGGTTGGAGTGGGTAGTTCAGTTATGGCATATGGTGGTTATGGTATGAAGCAGAGTACGGCTGCTCCACAGAGAGGAACTGGATACCAGGCTGTAGAATTAACTGAAAGCCAGATTGACAGTATTTCTGAATTAAGAGAAGAGTTTTATACTGAAACAGAAGAATTAAGAGATCAGCTCAGAAATTTAAGATGGGATTCAAGAGATCTATATGTTAAAGGTGCCAGCAATGCAGAAATTGGAGCACTTGAGGACGAAATAGAAGTTATAGTTGAACAGCTTGCGGAAATGCGTGAAGAACATCAGCAGAAAATAGAAGCACTGCTTACTGAAGAACAGCTGGAAGTAATTGAAAACAATAGAGCTAATTTTGAGCAGAGATTTAGTGGAAGAGATTACGGCAGATTTGATGGAAAATATGGATCAAGAGGAAACTATGGTCCTGGTATGAGAAGCAGAAATTTTGGACCTGGTTCTAATAACAACTATGGTCCTGGTATGATGGGAAGAGGTTTTAACAACTTTGACGGGAATTCCGGTTATGGAATGGGACCTGGATTCTGCTACTAAAATTGTAGAAAATCTTCTAACTTCAAAGCAAAAATATAATAAGATATAGTTCAATTTTAGAAAAGAATGACCCGATATAAATTCCGGGTTGTTCTTTTTTTGTGTTTAACTGCAGTATTTTTTGATTGCTAAAGATTAAAAATATGCTGATAATTATGTATAAATTGATAATTTAATAAAAAAATGCAGTATATCAGCCTTTATCTTATTTTGATACTGTTTAAATTATTTTTTTAGAACTGATGGTAAAGTATTTTGTTAATAATATCAGTATTTTATTATATATCAATAAACCCTTTACAAGTAATTTTTACCCCTGTATAATTGCTGATGATAAAACTCAAATAAGGAAATAATAAAAATAATTAGAGGTGTTAAAAGTGAATGATAATGAAAAGGGCATAGCTTATATGCTTTTGTCCTCACTGTTTTTTGCACTAATGGCAGGAACAGTAAAGTTTTTGGGAGAGATACCGCTGGCAGAGAAGATATTTTTTAGAAACCTGGTTGGAATGTTTATTGCCGCTTATATGATTCGAAAAAATGGAAGCAGCATAAAAGCAAATAATATTAAAATGGTGCTGTTTAGAAGTTTATTCGGGGTATTAAGTATTGCAGCTTACTTTTATGGAATTTCTCAACTTAAGATGGCTGATGCAGTTATTCTAAATAAGATTTCCCCATTTTTTATAATTGTACTGGCAGCTGTTTTTCTTAAAGAAGAAATTGGGAAACCACAGATGGTTGCTCTGGCTTTTGCAGTAGTAGGTGCAGTTTTTGTAATAAAACCGAGATTTGATGCATCTATAATACCGGCTCTTGTAACATTAGGCTCCGGAATTTTTGCAGGAACAGCCTATACAATTTTAAGGTATTTAAGAAAAAGTGATTCAGCTGATACAATAGTATTTTATTTTTGCGGCTTTTCTACTTTAGCTACAGTACCTTTTATGATTTTTGGGAATTTTGTTGTCCCTACTGTTAATGAGATGCTGGCACTATTTGCAGTTGGTGTTTTTGGAGTAGTTGCTCAGTTTTTTGTTACAAATGCTTACAGGCTTGCACCTGCAGGAGAAGTGTCAATATATGCATATTCTAATATAATATTTTCTGCGGTAATAGGTATTTTTCTATTCAGTGAAATACCAGATGGTTTAAGTATATTTGGGGGATCTGTTATTATTCTGGCCGGGTTTATTAATTTTCAGGCCGGAAGGAAGAAAAAGAAAAAAGCTGGACTGGAAAGGAAAAAGAGGCTCAGTTCTCAGGCATCCTAGATTATATTTCAGTTTAGAAATATCAAAATGTATTTATAGGAAATAATATATTTATATAAATGTATAATAAGATTAGATCAGCTTTTTTGAGCTGATCTTTTTCTTTTTTAAAAATACTGCAAATTATTTGTGATTATTAAAGAAAAATGGAAGAATTAAGAAGGAAAATAATAATTGTTATTGAAATATATAGTAATCATTATTAATAATAAATATAATTTTTCAAAAAGGAGTGGAAATATGATCTGGCGTGATGAGTATAAGATTGGCGTTGAACTGGTCGATAAGCAGCATAAAGAACTTTTTAAAAGACTGGGTAATTTTATTAAAACTGTGCGAAGTGACAGAGAAAAAGATGTAAAAAAAGAAGAAGTAGAAAAAACACTGGAATTTATGGGTGAATATGTTGTGACACATTTTGATTCTGAAGAAGCCCTGCAGAAAAAATATAATTATCCCGATTATGAGGAACATCATGAAATACACGAAAATTTTAAGCAGGAAGTATTTGAATTTCAAGAGGAATATAAAAATAATGATTATAATGAAGATTTTGTTATGGAATTTAGCGGGCGCTTACTTACATGGCTGATCAATCATGTAGCAGCTACCGATCAAAAGATTGGTGATTATATAAATTCTATTGAGGAGGACAAATAACAATGAATGCAGAATATTTAAATCCAATAATAGCAGCAACTGACTCTGTTTTCCAGACAATGCTTCGGCTTAAACCTCAAAAAGGGAAGGTTTCTGTACAGGAAGGACTTGTCAGCAGAAAAGAAGCAAATGTAATAATAGGAGTAACCGGTGATCTTAAAGGTTCTATTATATACAGTTTTTCTAAAGATATGGCACTGAAAGTTGTAGAATCAATGTCAGGTATGGAAATGAATGAACTGGATAAGTTTGTAACATCTGCTATGGGAGAGCTCGGCAATATAATAAGTGGGAAAGCGACCAGTGGTCTGGCAGAAAAAAACTTCATCTGTGATATTGCTCCCCCTCAGATAGTTACTGGAAAAGAAGTAAATATTGTTACAGATACAGAAAATGTACTTTCAGTTACATTTGACACTGATCTAGGCAGTTTTGATGTCAGTTTTTCTGTGAATTAATCTGTTCTGGCCCCTGTATATGGGGCTTTTTTTGTTGATAAATGTATTTAATAATGATATTGTTGTATTAATATATAAAAAAGAATATTAAAGGAGAAGAAATTTGTTTAAAATTTTCATAAATCCAAAAATGATAATTTTATTATAGTAAATACTTCAGTATAAAAAAAGGAGCAGTTATTATGGAAGATATATATGAATACAGCAAAATTAAATTCTTAGAAAAGATGTATACCCCGGTTGGAATAATAATTGCTGGATTCTTGCTGGATTTTCTTTATCCAGTTTCGGGAACATATCAGCAGATTTTAATATGGATTGTTTATCTTTCCGGAGTTATCCTCTTCAGTTTTGAATCACTTCCCGTAATCATAAAGACCTTCGAAACCTGGAATCAAAAAATTATCCTTACTAATAGAAGTATAATTATAAAAGGCAGTGAAGATTTCAATATGAAAATAATAAACAGAAAAGATATCGAAGAAGTTAAATTTAGTGCTTTTAGAGTAGATGATTTTGTCATTCCCCATAAAAGAAAACTTGAAGATATAGATGAGAGCATTTACCAGCTGCCGGGTAGAGAATTTGAAATAAAATCAGAGTCTGCGACAATAGATGAGCCGGTGATTATATATTTAGAACTATTACCTGAAGAATTTGTTGAAGAGTTTATAAAGTGGTATCAGGCCGATGTCGCTTTAAGAAATTAAGAAAAGGATAGGTGTAAAAATGAGTAAAAAGAAAATTGATTTTTCACAGATAGAGGAAGCTCCCGAAAATGTAGAATTTGAAATTGGAGATGAAGTAGATATTTTTATTGACCATTTTACAGATCTCGGGGTGAGGGTGGTTATTAATGAAAAATATTTTGGTTTGGTCTATGAGGATGATATATATAAGAATCTCGGCACAGGTATGAGAACAAAGGGATATATAAAGAAAATAAGAGATGATAATAAGATAGATGTAAGTTTAAGAAAAATTGGTTATGGTAAAGTTGAAGATGCTAAACAAAAAATTATGGAAAAGCTGAAAAAAAAGAAAGGGTTTTTAGCATTAAATGACAGCAGTTCTCCTGAAAAGATAAAAAAAGAACTGCAGATGAGTAAAAATACATTTAAAAAGGCTATCGGTGGACTATATAAAGAAAAGGTTATAGATATTACAGCAAAGGGAATAAAAGTTAAGTAAATTAAACTAATTTAGGATTTATACAGTAGATAATATATATTTTCCCTGTTATGTAAGGTAGAGTGTTAAGAAGCTCAGCTATTAATTGAAAAGAATAACGGTAGAATAATAAGAAAAAATAAGTATTTTAAAAAAATTTAAAAATAATTTGTAATAATAGTTGACAGGAGTATATCAGAATGCTATACTATGGGAGATGGAGAAAAAAACAAGTAAGATTTCCATCGTTAAAAACTAGGAGGAATTTATTTAATGATTTACACAGGAACAGTAAAGTGGTTTGATGGGAAAAAAGGTTTTGGATTTATTGAAAGAGAAGACGGAGACGACGTGTTCGCACACTTCTCAGCAATTGAAGAGGAAGGTTTCAAAAATCTTGACGAAGGTCAGGAAGTAGAATTTGAAATCGTAGAAGGCGATCGCGGCCCACAAGCTGCTAATATCGTTAAATTATAAAGCAAATTAAAGTTTTATGAATTTAAGGCTCTGTTCATTAAATTGGACAGGGCTTTTCTAATTTTTTAACAATTTTTTTAAAATTTTGTTTGACATAATTATTTAATAATGCTATACTAGCTAAGGTGGAAATAAAAAAACAAGCAACAACTTCCACTGACAAATAGGAGGAATATATTTAATGATTTACACAGGAACAGTAAAGTGGTTTGATGGGAAAAAAGGTTTTGGATTTATTGAAAGAGAAGATGGAGACGACGTGTTCGCACACTTCTCAGCAATTGAAGAGGAAGGTTTCAAAAATCTTGACGAAGGTCAGGAAGTAGAATTTGAAATCGTAGAAGGCGATCGCGGCCCACAAGCTGCTAATATCGTTAAATTATAAAGCAAATTAAAGTTTTATAATATAGAAACAGAAGCCCTGATTGCATTAAGTAGTCAGGGTTTTTTTGATGATAATTGAAATTAAATTCAGAATGAAATTGTTTTTTTCAAAAAATATTAAAGTTCTGGATCAAAAATGAATTTTAAATATAAGAATTATTTTAATATTATTTGGTGGATAAAAATAAGGATTTATATAGAAAGGTTTTTAATATGAGAAAAAAAGAGATAATCAACCTGGCTGTAATTGCACAT
This sequence comes from Bacillota bacterium, assembly GCA_051747745.1. Taxonomy (GTDB): domain Bacteria; phylum Bacillota; class Halanaerobiia; order Halanaerobiales; family Halanaerobiaceae; genus QPJE01. The sequence goes on from JBNJGL010000015.1 coordinate 17,183, forward strand.
GTTGATGCTGGTAAATCGACACTGGTAGATGCTTTTTTAAATCAAAGTGGAGTTTTTAGAGAAAATGAAGAAGTTGTTGACTGTGTAATGGACAGTAATGATTTGGAGAGAGAAAGAGGAATTACCATTTATTCTAAAAATTGTGCAATAGAATATAATGGTGTAAAAATAAATATTGTTGATACACCTGGTCACGCTGATTTTTCATCTGAAGTTGAACGAGTTATTAAAGCAGTTGACTCTGCTATCCTGATCGTTGATGCTTCTGAAGGGCCGATGCCTCAAACAAGATTTGTACTTAAAAAATCGCTGGAAAAAGGTATTAAACCGATTGTGTTTATTAATAAAATAGATAAAAACAATGAGAGAGCAGAAGAAGTTAAAGATGAAATACTTGATCTTTTTATAGAATTAGCTGCAGATGATGAGCAGTTAGAATTTCCAGTTATATATGGTGTTGCAGTTGAAGGAAAAGCTTTTTATGATCTCGAAAAAGAGAGTGACGATTTGACTCCTCTTTTTGAAACAATTATTGATAATATAGATGCCTATCCGGATTATGATGATAAACCACTACAGATGCAGGTTTATGATCTTGCTTATGATAATTATTTAGGAAGAATAGGAATAGGTAGGATATATCAGGGAAGTATTGAAGATGGTCAGCAGGTTGATATCTCTAAAAGAGATGGTTCTATCAAAAGAGGGAAAATCACAAAATTGTCTGTGTATGAAGGACTTAATCAGAATGCTGTTGATAAAGCTTACAGTGGTGATATTGTATCAGTAGCAGGTATTCCGGACATATCTATTGGTGAGACTATATGTGAGATTAATAATGTGATCCCCATGCCGATGATAGAAATTGCTGAACCTACACTGGCTATGTATTTTTTAGTAAATGATTCTCCATTTGCCGGTCAGGAAGGAGAATATCTGACAACCCGTCATCTCAAGGCACGTTTGGAAAGAGAACTTGAGGTAAATGTTGGGCTCAGGGTAGAAAAGGCAGAAAATGCCGAAGCTTTTAAAGTGTCAGGAAGGGGAGAACTTCACCTTTCGATACTTTTAGAAAATATGAGAAGAGAAGGTTATGAAGTCTCTGTATCCAAACCTGAGGTTTTGATGAAAAATATAGATGGGCGTAAAAATGAGCCGATAGAAAGAGTTATTCTGGAGCTGCCAGAAAAATATTCAGGTACTGTAATTAATAAACTTAATCTTAGAAAAGGATTAATGCATTCAATGCTGCCGGAAAATGATTATGTACGCCTGGAATATATGGTTCCTACAAGAGGTTTAATCGGATTCCGCAGTGAATTTATAAATGATACCCGTGGTGAAGGGACATTAATTAGATCATTTGCCAGATATGAACCTTTTAAAGGAGAAGTTCCTCAGCGTCAGAATGGTGTTCTTATCTCCAATCAAAAGGGAACAGCAATGGGTTATGCTCTTTCCAGTCTGGAAGAAAGAGGAGAAATGTTTGTTGAGCCAGGTACAGCTGTCTATGAAGGTATGATTATTGGTCTCCACAACAGAGATAATGATTTAACTGTAAACCCATGTAAAAATAAGAAACTAACCAATATGAGGGCATCTGGTTCTGATGATAATATTAACCTTGCTCCAGCTAAAAAGTTTACATTGGAGACAGCTTTAGAATTTATTGATGATGATGAGCTTGTTGAAATAACACCTGATGCAATAAGATTGAGGAAGAAAATACTCAATGAAAAGATGCGTTTAAGAGACAGTAAATAGTTTAATAAAAGAGAGATAAAATTAAAAAAATAATTGAATATATGGTTCTCAAATATCAATATATGATTTTACAAAAAACAGGCATTTTAAAACTGCCTGTTTTTTTCGTCCAAACTGTAAACAAAAGAAAGGATTTCAGCTATTACACGGTAGAGATCTTCAGGAATTTCTTCACCAATATCCAGTTTAGCCAGTACTTCCACGATATCTGAGTCATTTTTAATAGGGATATTTTCTTCTCTTGCTTTTTTTAAAATTTTCTCTGCTATACTGCCTTTACCACTTGCAATTATTTTTGGAGCACTATCCGTATTTTTATTATATTTTAGAGCAACGGATTTTTTATCTTTAATACTATTTTCGGTTGTGTTATTATCTGAATTTATATTCGAATTATTTGCAGAAGACATATTTTCAGCTCCTTTATACTAAATTATAAGTTTCTTCTCATAAGTCAGAATGATTATTTAAAAAGGTTTTTTATCTAAACAGATTAAACCAAAAATAGCTGAAATTAGATTTTAACATCAATATGTGTATATTTATTTCCTTCAAATTGACTGTCGTTTAATTCGTTGAGTACAAGTTCATTATAAAATTTATTATCATCAGGATTTTTTTCTACATTTTCTAAAACATCTATACTTAAACTTTTCAGGTGATAATCAATTCTATTTAAACTGTTTTTTAAAAGGTTTATATTAGCCTCGATTATTTCAGCAGCAGTTTTTGATTCGGTAAAAAATTCTCCAATTATTGTATTTTCACTGATACTAATATTACTTTGAATAAAGCCCAAACTTTCAAGTTCAATGATAAAAGTTATTTTAAAAGCATTTTTAAATTCTGTTTCAGTTTGATTTTCTTTTAAATCTTCCACTTTTAAATACAGAGGTTTAAGATTTTCTTCATCTGGAATCTGTACAGGTATTTCTAATGCCAGAAGAGCAGGATTAAGTTCCTGATTTTTTTTTAGATTAATTATTTTTTCTCCCAGTATTATATCAGCTGCATTTTTTTCTTCTCCCTGTTCGGCAATCCTGTTTAAAAGAGAAAAAATTTCTCCATTTTTTTCCGATATCACTTTCAGCTGTTCAGTTATTTGGGCTGGTGTATTATTTAATTTTATCCCGAGATCATTTTTACTGATCGGATTTTTTAGATTTTCATTAGAGGTGCTCAATATTTCTTTTTTAATATCTGCTCTTTCTGCTGTGAAAGAATTTTTTTGATGTGAAAATTTTTCCATAATTATTTTCGTTAAATTTTCTGTAAGCGGTATATTGTTTTTGTCCATAAATAAAAGTGATTTGACAGCAAGCAGCTTTTCTTCACCATCCAAATTATTATTATCTAGAAAATTGCTGAGAAAATTGACTGTTCTGCTTTTTAAATAACTGCTTATTTTATCCCAGCTGGAAAGAATAATATTTTTTGTTTCTGCTTCCAGTCTGCTGATTGAATCTGCTAATTTGGGATTTGTGTTTTTAATATTTTTAAGTATGGCTTCTATCCGATTAGAATTATGGTCCTGTTCAGTAGAAAAATTTTCATTCTGGATAAAACTCTGGCCGGGAATTTCCGCATTAATATTTTCAAAAATAGATAAAAGTTCCTGTGAATCCAATTGAGAAATCATATTTTCCGTATTTTTACTGTTTAATAAAGACGGACTATTTAAGAGATTGCTCAAAAGGCTGCTTAAACTGCTCTGCTGGGAAAAGATTGACTTCAGAGCATTAATTATATTATCAGAATAGGGAAGACTGCTTTTTTCTAAAAAGGCAAAAGCTTTAATAACAGAAAGTTTTTCACTTTCACCATTGGCAGGATTTTGAGCAAGATAATTCAACAAATTTCGAACAGTTTCTTCACCTAAGGGCATTTCCAGTTTGGCCCAGCTGTTTAACAGCATATTCTGACTTTCATCTTCCAGCGAAGCCAGCAGGCGGAATATTTCAGGCAGAAGCTGGGTTTCTGCAGTTTCTGTTTTACCTTCATCGGTTGTAATGTTATCTGTATTTAATGCCTGTTTTAAAACACCTATATCAACTTTTCTTACTGGCTGTAGAGATCCTAAATCCATAGTTTTCACCCGGTTATAAAATATTTTAAAAATCAACTTATACTTTTAACTTTCGCGATATTTTGTTGAAATCCTTTCTCAATGTTGTATACTAATAAAGAAAGCAGAAAACAAAACAGGAGGTATTGATATTGCGGGGAATGATACAAGTATATACAGGTAATGGTAAAGGAAAGACAACTGCAGCTATCGGTCTGGCTGTTAGAGCTGTTGGTGCAGGTATGAAGGTTTTTATTGGTCAGTTTGTTAAAGGAATGAAGTACAGTGAATTAAAATCTTTATCAGAAATAGAAAATATTGATATAGAACAGTATGGTCTTGACTGTTTTATTGTCAATGAACCTGAAGAAAAAGATATTAAGGCTGCTCGCCGGGGTTTAAAAGAAGTCAGTTGTATATTAAAAAGTGGAGATTATCAGTTAGTTATACTGGATGAAGCAAATATAGCTGTTTATTATAAATTATTTTCTGCTGAAGAACTGATAAAAGTAATAGAAGAGAGAGCAGAGGGAGTGGAAGTTGTTGTAACAGGAAGAAAAGCAGATTCCAGACTTGTGGAATATGCAGATCTAGTTACAGAGATGAAGGAAATTAAACATTATTATCAACAGGGTATTGAAGCTCGAGAAGGTATAGAAAAGTAGTGGAGATGAATTTAATTGAAAGAAGGAGGTTGAAATATAGATGGAAAAACACTGTGGAAACTGTTCATGTGGACATAATGACGCAGAAGTTGTGGACTATATGGTTCAATGTACATTGAACTATTCAGAAACTAAATTCAGCAGAGATGAATTGAAAGATAAATTGCTTAATATTGATGCTGTAGATCAATTTGAACTAGCTAAAGAACAGCTGGTTATATATTTTGATGATAAACTGATTTCTCCAGAAGAAATAAAAAATAAACTTATTATACATCAGTAAAATAAAAATACAACAAAATATAATGGTATAATAAAGCTGAGGGGATATATTCTCCTCAGCTTTATTAATATTTTATTAAAATACGGAACTTTTTAACCCTCCACTGCGTCTAAATTAATAGAAAGGGGTGAATTAATGGACAGCAGAACAGATAAAATGATAATTAAGGCAGTTAATAATGGTGAAGTAGAACTTTTTTCTCTGCTGATTGAGCGCTACCAGGACCGAGTATACAGTACTACATACAGAATGCTGGGAAATAGAGAAGATGCGCTTGATATTTCTCAGGAAGTATTTTTGAAAGTTTATAAAAAACTGAGCTCATTTAATTATAAGTCTGCTTTTTCTACCTGGCTTTTTAAAATCACAGCAAATAAGTGCAGAGATTTGCTGAGACACCGAAAAACTAAGATTAATAAAAACAAAGTATCTTTTGAACAGAGCCAGGAAAATGGATTTCAATTTGAAGATGGTAATAATCCTGAGCAATCATATCTTAAAAAAGAAGCAGAAAAAAATATAATACAGCTTATAAATAATTTAAAAATAGAATTCAAAGAAGTAATTGTACTGAGAGACATTGAAGATTTCAGTTATCATGAAATTTCTGAAATTCTATCAATTCCACCGGGAACTGTTAAATCAAGAATCAGCAGGGCAAGAAAATACCTCAAAGAGGATATTATTAAATTAAGGGAGGGGGATAAAGATGGATCATAAAAGAATCAAAGAACTGCTTCCATTGTATATTGATAAAGGACTCAGAGAAGATGAAATGAGAAAAATTGATGAACATCTAAAAAACTGCAGTTCCTGCCGGGCTGAAGTGGAAGACTTAAAAAATAATTTAAATTATTTAAAAAAATCTTCAAAAATAAAAGCTCCTGATATATTAATGGAAAATGTTATGGGTAATATAAATGGAGAAAAGAAAGACTCGAAATTTCAAGAAGAAAATTATAGTAATATTATTAAAAGAACAAAAGATTTTTTTGCAGAAAAAAACTTGCGGACTGTTTATCCAGCTGCTGCAGCTTTATTAATCTTTTTAATTGTTCTATCTTTTGGAGGGAACAATTTTACCCATTATTTCAGTACACAGAATTATCGTCCGGAATACGACCTTAATGGTGCAGCAAAAAATGTATATAAAAATCAGAATCTTAATTTTGCTTCTGATTCAGTACTTAATTCCAGGACATTATCAGTTAATGAAGCAGAACAGCAAAATAATATTAAACTGCAGAGAAAGATAATTCAGACAGCTGTTATAGATCTGGAAATGGAAGAACTGGATAATATTGAAGAAAAAATCAATAAAATTGTGCAGAGATATAATGCATATATATCGGAGTCAAGGAACTGGGTAGATAGTAATGACAAAAAAAATATATATTATAATTTGAGAGTTCCATCGGAAAACTTTTCAGCAGTAAAAAATGAAGTTAGTTTATTAGCTGAAGTGACTTCCAGCCACATCAGCAGTCGGGATGTGACAGAAGAATTTGTAGATGTTGAAGCAAGGTTAAAAAATCTCAAATTACAGGAACAGCGTTACAGAGATCTGCTTAATAGAGCTGATGAAGTTGAAGATATACTTAAAGTGGAAAGAGAGCTGGAGAGGATCAGAGGAAATATTGAAAGTCTGGAAGGAAGAATGAACTATTTAAAAGATCAGGTCAGTTTGAGTACACTGGAAATAAATATTAGTCAGCCAACACCAATAACTGGCGGAGAATGGGGATTTGTTAAGGCTATTCAGAATTCTGTAAAAGCAATGGCAGAATCTTTTTATAACCTGATAATAAAATTGGGAAGTTCTCTACCATATCTTTTACTATTTGCTTTTCTATATTTTGCATTTAAAACTATACAGAGAAAAAGAAAAAATTAACTATTTATAAAAATATTCAGCAGTAGAGAAGGAATTTAACTGCTTAAGTACAATTAGTTTAATGAGTTAACCCTGTTTTAACAAAGAAAGCCACAGAAAGGAGATTATCATGAAAAGCCATGTTATTGAGTATGAAATTTTGGGTGATGATATGCAGGTTGTCGAAATAGAACTTGATCCGGGAGAAACAGTAATTGCTGAAGCTGGAGCTATGAACTGGATGGATGATGGGATAGAATTTACTGCTAAAATGGAAGATGGAAGCAGTCCAAATGAAGGTTTTGTTGGTAAAATTTTTGGCGCTGGCAAAAGAATGATTACAGGAGAATCGCTTTTTATGACACATTTCAGCAACACTGCATATGACAGAAGAAAAATTGCCTTTGCAGCTCCATATCCAGGCAAAATAATTGCTTTAGATCTTTCAGAAGTTGATGGTGGGAATTTTACCTGTCAGAAAGATGCTTTTCTGTGTGCTGCAAAAGGAACAAAAATTGATATTACTTTTAACCGTAAAATTGGCACAGGACTTTTTGGAGGAGAGGGTTTTATACTTCAGAAATTGATCGGTGAAGGTATGGCTTTTCTGCATGCCGGTGGAACAGTGGTAAAAAAAGAACTAAATGGAGAAATGATAAAAGTAGATACTGGCTGTCTGGTCGGTTTTACTGATGGTATTGAATATGATATCCAGCGAGCAGGAGAATTAAAATCAATGCTTTTTGGTGGAGAAGGACTTTTTTTAGCCACATTAAAAGGAACCGGTTCAGTTTATCTTCAGAGCCTTCCATTTTCCAGATTTGCAGATAGAATAATTAAGAGCATTCCCAGAACAGGTGGTAAGAGTAAGGGAGAAGGTTCAGTACTTGGTGGTCTGGGAGATATTCTGAATGGAGATAACTCCTGATTTATAATCTATTTTGTAAATTATTTGTGTCAGCATATTTTATATATTATAATATTAATAATATAATCAGAAAAAATTTGAACTGTTCAGCAAAGCAACTATAAACTTGATCGGTAAAAAGTTAGATTGATTTATTATATGGACAAATGATCACAATTACAGTATAACTTTATTATTAAAATTAAGATATAAATAGCTGAGCAAATGTAAAAGGGGGTACAGAGTATGCTGACATTAAAAGATGTTAAAGAAAATGAAGACTTTAAACATATGATAAAACAGGCCAACCGCTATCTATCGGAAAAAGGTTATACTGAACATGGATTTCGCCATGTAAATTATGTTTCTCAATACACTGAGTTTATTCTAAAAGAGTTGAATTATGATGATAGATTGGTAGAGCTGGGAGCAATAGCCGGATATCTTCATGATATTGGTAATATGTTTAACCGAAAACACCATGGGATTTCTGGTGCCAACATTGTTTATACAGAACTGCGAAATATGGGTATTCCTTTAGAAGAAATAACAACTATCACTACAGCTATTGCAAATCATGATGTAGATATTGGAAAAGCAGTCAGCCCAATTACTGCTGCTCTCATTCTTGCTGATAAGAGTGATGCACACCGGACAAGAGTTAATAAAAAAGATTCGACTTTTATACATGATAGAGTTAATCTGGCAATTCAAAATTCGGAGATAGAAGTTGATTCTGAGAATAAAACAATAACTCTAAAAATTGATTATGATTCTTCCATAAGCCAGGTTATGGATTACTTTGAAATCTATCTTTACAGAATGGAGATGTGTAAAGAAGCTGCCTCATATTTGGGCTGTCGTTTCAGATTGCTCATAAATGATCTGGAGCTTTTGGGCCATGTGAATTATCAGGAATAGTTTTGGCAGCAGTTTTAAAGTCTGGAAAATATATTCAAAATTTAATAAGTGTTCTTGCATAAAACATGATAAAAGATGATTATTTGCAAAATTTTTATTGACAAATCAATTTATTTTTGTTATTGTTATTAAAAATATTAAATAAGCTGATAAATGTTGAACAGGAAAAGTAATTATGCAATTTCCTTTTACAGAGAAGCAGGTAAGCTGAGAACTGCTGAAGAAAGTATAATGAAAACTCACCTGGGAGTTCCGAGGCTGAAGGCTGTTAAAAGCTGGTAGGGTTCGGCGTTATTGCTGATCGTTAATTTGGCAGACTGTCTTAGCAGAAGGCAGGTTTAATCCATCAAGGATGGTATCCCTTTTTTCTTTGAAAAAAGGGTTTTTTATATTTAGGGGGTGATAAACATAGTTTGAGATTTAATTAATAAGTTGTTTATAAAGAAAATGAGTAACGGAGTATTTAGAAAATAATTATTTGAAGTAAACAGTATGTAGAAAATAAAATATTTTAGATTAAAAAAAATTAAAATAATTTTATCAGAAGAAGAGAGAAGGAGAGAATAATATGAGTAATATTAAGCGAATTTCTATTTTTATTATTTTTGTAGTCATGATGGCTGTTTTTAGCAGTGGAGTGTTTGCAAAAACGGTTACTATCGCAACTTCCAATGATGCACTGACCCTTGATGCATATATGCTGAGTGAAACACCGACAAATTCTGTAAATCACATGATATCTGAACCACTTACATTTTTCGACAAAGAAATGAATGTTATCCCCGGGCTGGCAGTATCCTGGGAAGCTGTAGATGATACCACCTGGGTATTTAATCTGCGTAAAGATGTAAAGTTTCATAATGGAGATGAATTTACAGCTGAAGATGTCAAATTTTCTATTGAAAGAGCGCAAAATCATCCCAAATCACAGATGAAATCTTATGTAGCAGATATAGAAGAAGTAAATATAATAGATGAATATACAATAGAATTCAAAACACTGTATCCGACACCTATTCTGGCAAGAAAGCTGCAGTCAGTAGTTATGTATTCTAAAGATTATACAGAAGCGAATTCTGATTCTCATATGCAGAATAATCCTGTTGGAACCGGACCATATATGGTTGAATCATGGGAAAAAGATGAACAGATGGTTCTAACATTTTTTGAAGATTACTGGAGAGAAAAACCGGAAGCAGATAAAGTTATACTGCGTCCGATTACAAATCCAGCTACAAGAGTGGCAGCACTATTGAGCGGAGAAGTAGATATCTTAATCGATTTACCTGTTCAGGATGTTGAAAAGATAAAAGAAAATGAAGAAGTTGAGGTAATTACACTCCCTGATCTGCGGCTTATCTTCCTTGGTATGGAAACAACTGAAGGTCCTCTGGCTGATGTTAGAGTTAGAAAAGCAATTTATCATGCGATTAACGAAGATGCAATTGTTGAGCATGTAATGAATGGCCATGCATATCCGGCAGCACAGTTTTATCCAGAGTTTGTTTTTGGATATAATCCTGATATAGAACGTTTGGAATATGATCCGGAAAAAGCCAAGGAACTTCTGGCTGAAGCAGGATATCCGGATGGATTTACAATTCAGCTTGATTCATCCAATGACCGCTATATAAATGATGGGCAGACAGCACAGGCAGTTGCCATTCAGCTGGCAAGAGTGGGTATAGATGTGCAGCTTAATGTTCAGACAAAATCTGCCCATTTTGATAAAGTTCTTTCCAGAAATACAGAGTTTTATCTTTTAGGCTGGTCAACAAATGGTGATGGAGCAAGTTCTTTAGAAGCACTGCTGCATACACCAGAAGGTAAATATGGACGATTTAATCTTGGCGATTACAGTAATGAAGAATTTGACAGGTTGACAGAAGAAGCTGCTAAAACACTAGATGAGGAAAAAAGGCTTAAGCTTATGCAGCAGGCTGTTAAGATTGCAATGGATGATGTTGTACAAATTCCACTGCATTTCCAGCAGCAGATATATGCTGTACAGGATTATATAGACTGGACTCCAAGACCAAATAAGTATTTAAAACCTTATGAAATTGGATTTAAGTAGAATTTGCTTAAAAAGATCAATGTAATATAGTTGTTTTTTCCAGGGGTGTAAAAACCCCTGGTTTTTGATTTTAATCCTTGACTTTATATTATAACTTTGTTATTATATATGAAAATCAGATATTATTTAAAGCGTTGAATCAGGAAGAGTAATTATAAATTTGCTTTTAGAAGAGAGCCGGGCCAGCTGAAAACCGGTAAAGTAATTTATGATGAAAATCACCTGACAGCCGTAGAACTGAAGTAATATGCTCAGGCATAATTTAGTAAGTTCTAACGAAATTGCTGCACGTTAAAGCAGCTGGCTCTCTGATTTATCAGGCAGCAAAAATCTGTAACACAAGGATGGTATCCCTTTTTCCTTAATGGAAAGGGATTTTTTTATTTTACAGAGCTTTTTAGCCGAAATGAGAGCAGATAAGCTCATACAAGAAGGGAGAGGATAAAAATATATTAGATGTAATTATAAAGTTTTAGAAGTGAGCAAAGAGTTTGGAATTTATTGCTTGAGAATGTAATTTAAAATAATTAGAGTATAGAGAAGGAGAGAATATAATTATGAATTATAAAGTATATTTAGCTGTTTTTTTAACATTTCTTTTGGTTTTTACTGTTGTTGGTACAGCAGCTGCCAGAACACTTACTGTAGCTACTTCCAATGATGCACTGACCCTTGATCCATATATGTTGAGTGAAACCCCAACAAACTCTGTAAACTTTAATATATTTGAAGGACTTGTGTTTTTTGATTCAGAGTTAAATATCCTGCCTGGACTTGCAGAATCATGGGAAACAGAGGATGATACCACCTGGGTATTTCATCTGAGAGAAGGAGTTAAGTTTCATAATGGTGAAGAAATGACTGCAGAGGATGTAAAGTTTTCTTTTGAAAGAGCAAAAAATCATCCTAAATCTCAGCAGAAAAGTTCAGCCGCTGATGTGGAATCTGTATCTGTACGGGACAAATATACTGTAGAACTAAAAACTACCTATCCGGCACCTGTATTGACAAGGAAGATACAATCTGTCGTTATTTATAATAAAGATTATGTTGAGGCAAATAGTGATCAGTATCTGCAGAACAATCCTGTTGGTACAGGACCATATATGGTTGAGTCCTGGAATAAAGATGAAGAAATGGTATTAACTTTTTTTGAAGAGTACTGGAGAGACAAGCCTGAAGTAGATAGAGCAGTTTTAAAACCTATTTCCAATCCAGCTACCAGAGTGGCAGCACTTCTGAGTGGAGAAGTAGATGTATTAATTGATCTACCTGTACAGGATATGGAAAAAGTAGAAAAGGCAGAAGGAGTCAATGTTATCACCATACCTGATACAAGATTAATTTTTCTGGGTATGAATTATCAGGAAGGGCCATTTGCAGATAAGAGAGTCAGACAGGCTGTTTATCATGCTATCAACGAAGATGCCATAGTTGAACATGTAATGAACGGACATGCATATCCTGCTTCACAGCTTTCGCCAGATTTTGTTTTTGGTCATGACCCTGAATTAAAGAGAGCAGAATATGACCCAGAGAAAGCTAAGGAACTTCTGGCTGAAGCCGGATATCCGGATGGATTTACAGTTCAGTTTGACTCTTCCAATGATCGCTATGTTAATGATGGTCAGATTGCACAGGCTGTTGCCATACAGCTGGCCCGTGTAGGTATAAATGTCGAATTAAATGTACAGACTAAATCTGCCCATTTTGATAAAATACTGGCCAGAAATACTGATTTTTATCTGCTGGGACTTTCTTCCAGTGGTGATGGAGGTAGTGCTCTTGAACTTCTTGTACACACTCCTGATGATAAATACGGAAGATTTAATTTGGGCAACTACAGCAACAAAGAAATTGATAGTGTGATTGAAGAAGCAGCCCGGACAATAGATGAAGAAAAACGTTTAAAACTGCTGCAGAAAGCAGCCAGAATGACAATGGAAGATGTGGGATTAATACCTCTGCATTTTCAGGAGCAGCTTTATGCAGTTAAAAATACTGTAGACTGGACTCCAAGACCTGATAAATATTTAAGGCTTTACAATATAGGTTTTAAATAAAATCAGCTGGATTTCAAATATAAAAAAATATAGAGGGGAAAAGGAACCATCCTAATGGCAGACGTTTTAAATTATTTTATCTCTGCAAAATGATTTTTAATTATCTGAATAATTAAATTTAAGTTAAAAATATTGACAAAGAGATTATAATTTGTTATTGTTATTTAAAATATAATAAATAATTAATTATATAAAGCGTTTGACCGGGACAATTAATTATAATCAATCTTTTACAGAGAGCCAGGTAAGCTGAGAACTGGTGCTGAAATTATAATTAAACTCACCCGTTAGCTGCAAAGCCGAACATTAGTTATAAGTAGGTTCTGCCGGGCCTGTTTGCCGTTACACAAAACAGTTTATCTAAATAGAAGTTATATTTAGGTGATACTAAGTGTTGCAAGGATGGTCTCCCCTTTTTTCCTTACAGGAAAAGGGGATTTTTTGATTTTTTGTAATAAAAAACAATACAATAGGAGGTGTATTAGTAAAAATATCAGATTGACAGAAAAAACAAAAAAACAGAAATTTATTTTTTATTTAAGTATTTAGCAGTTTTAAATAGTTTAGTAGAAGAGTAACTTTGAGTGAGTTAGCATAATAATTTACTTTTTATAATAATTGATTAAAAAAAATAAAAATTAAGTATTTAGAAGGAGAGTATGATAATAAATGAATAAGTCGCGATATCTAGCAGTTCTGATTTTAATATTAACATTAACTATGATGTTTAGTATTGGTGTAGGAGCGGAAACGATTCGGATTGCAACTTCCTCTGATGCACTAACACTTGACCCATTAATGTTGAGCGAAACCCCAACACTTGCCGTTAATTTTAATATATTTGAGGCTCTTGTTTATCTTGATGAAAACATGGATCTTCAGCCTGGGCTTGCCAAATCATGGGAAGCGGTCGATGATACGACCTGGACTTTTCATCTCAGAGAAGGTGTAAAGTTTCATACTGGTGAGGAGATGACAGCTGAAGATGTTAAATTTTCGCTAGAGAGGGCCAAAAATCACCCTAAATCACAGTTCAAATCAATGGTTGCTGAAGTGGAAAGTATTACAGTTAAAGATAAATATACTGTAGAAATAAAAACTCCTTATCCAGCACCGATACTGCCGAGAAAGTTAAAGGCAGCTCACATTTATTCTAAAAAATATGTAGAAGCAAATAGTGATCAGCATTTACAGAATAATCCGGTGGGAACAGGACCATATACAGTAGAATCCTGGGAAAAAGATGAAGAAATGGTGCTGACCCATTTCAAAGATTACTGGAGAGGTAGTGCAGAAATTGAAAAGGCTGTTCTTAAACCTATTTCCAACCCGGCTACCAGAGTGGCAGCACTCTTGAGTGGTGAAGTTGATGTGTTATTTGATTTACCTGTTCAGGATGTAGAAAAAGTTAAGACAGCTGAAGGAGTAAAAGTAATTACCAGGCCCGATCTCCGCCTCATCTTTTTGGGAATGAATACAGAGGAGAAACCTTTTTCTGATCCGCGAGTGAGAAAAGCTGTTTACCATTCTATAAATGAAGATGCAATAGTTGAACATGTTATGAATGGCCATGCATATCCAGCAGCTCAGTTTTATCCTGATTTTGTTTTCGGTTATAATCCTGATGTGGAAAGACTTCCCTATGATCCAGAGAAGGCCAAAGAACTTCTTGCTGAAGCAGGTTATCCAAATGGATTTACAATCCAGCTTGATTCATCCAATGACCGCTATATTAATGATGGACAGACAGCACAGGCTGTTGCCATACAGTTAGCAAAAGTGGGTATAAATGTAGATTTAAATGTACAGACAAAATCTGCTCACTTTGATAAGGTGCTTTCGAGAAATACAGATTTTTATCTGCTGGGCTGGTCAAATACTAATGGTGATGGCAGTGGTTCTTTAGAAAGTCTTTTACACACACCTACAGATAAATATGGAAGATTCAATCTGGGTAATTACAGTAATGATGAGCTGGACAGTGTGGTTGAAAAAGCAGCCAGAACTATTGATGAAGATGAACGCTTAAAATTAATGCAGAAGGCTGTTAAAATAGCAGCTGATGATGCTGCTCAAATACCACTTCATTTTCAGCAGCAGCTTTATGCAGTTAAAGAAAATGTGGACTGGGACCCAAGACCTGATAAATACTTAAAAATTTACAGTATGGGATTTAAAAAATAAGGATTATCCGGGGAAGATAGTTCTTCCCCGGAATAAACAATGAGTAGTTGAGGAGGGGTAAACCCATGCTAGAATATATTGGTAAAAGAATGTGGCAGACTTTAATTGTTTTGTTTTTGGTCAGTATTATTGTTTTTATAATGGTAAATGCAAATGGAGATCCTGTTCAATCACTGCTCCCACCTGATGCAGAACCGTGGGCAGTAGAAGAATTGAGGACATCTCTTGGTCTTGATAAACCACTGTATGTACAGTATTTTATGTTTGTAAAAAACGCTCTGCAGGGTGATATGGGAATTTCTTATTATCAGCAGACACCAGCTTTAAACCTGGTGCTGGATAGACTTCCTAAAACAGTAGAACTTGCACTTGCAGCAATTTTATTATCTATTATTATTGCAATTCCTGCCGGCGCATATGCTGCTGTAAAACCCGAAAGCCCGTTTTCCAAATTTATAATGTTTGGTTCGCTGGCAGGTATTTCGCTGCCGACATTTTTGTCAGGTATACTATTAATACTTGTTTTTGCAGTCAGTTTCTCCTGGCTTCCTTCATCTGGAAGGGGAGATGTAGCTCAGTTTTTGGGTATGAGGTCAAGTCTGTTTACACTGGATGGCTGGAAACATATAATAATGCCGGCAGCAACTTTAGGTTTATATATGGTTGCTATGCTTATACGGCTTGTAAGAGCAGGTATGATGGAAGTTCTTAAACAGGATTATATTTCATTTGCTAAAGCAAAAGGAATGCCCGGCAGAATAATATATATCAGACATGCACTAAAAAATACGATGATACCGGTTATTACAGTTATTGGACTTCAGCTGGGAAGACTGATAGGATTTTCTATGATTACAGAAACCATATTCGCCTGGCCGGGTATGGGTAAGCTGATATTAGATTCTATTAATAGACTGGACAGACCTGTAATTATGTCATATATACTTGTTGTTGCAGTTATTTTTGCATTTATAAATCTGACAGTGGATCTTTTGTATTACTTCTTTGATCCAAGAATAGAGCTAAATTAGGAGGGTAAAGAATGAGAGAGAAATTGAGAAAAGCCTTAAATTCAGATCTATTCTACAGCTACAAAAAAAATAAGCTTGTTATACTTGCCAGTATTGTACTCTTTTTGATAGTTTTCAGCAGTGTGTTTGCAGTATTTATAGCACCACACGACCCTTATGATCTTTCATCTGTTTCTTTAATGGACAGTATGAGACCTCCAGTCTGGATGGAGGGTGGAGTAGATAAATTTATGTTTGGATCTGATCTTCAGGGAAGAGGAGTATTGAGCACCATTCTTTATGGTACAAGAATTTCTATAATGGTTGGTCTTGCTGCAGTAGCTTTAGGTGGAACTATTGGTGTTACATTAGGAATGATATCTGGATATTTTGGTGGAAAAATTGATAGTGTAATTATGAGAATGGCAGATGTACAGCTTTCTTTTCCGACTACTATGATCGCCATTACAGTTATGGCTTTTTGGGGGCGGGGGATTTTAAAACTTATTATAGTTATTGGACTGGCTACCTGGGTAACTTATGCCAGAACTGCCAGAGGTTCTACTTTATCTTTAAAAAATAGCGAGTTTATAGAAGCAGCCAAATTGATTGGGGTAAGTAAAACTAAAATAATTATGAGACATGTTCTGCCAAATATTTTGACTCCCATTATAGTTATAGCTACAGTACAAATTGCACAGGTTATTATGCTGGAGGCGACACTGAGCTTTCTGGGA
This sequence comes from Bacillota bacterium, assembly GCA_051747745.1. Taxonomy (GTDB): domain Bacteria; phylum Bacillota; class Halanaerobiia; order Halanaerobiales; family Halanaerobiaceae; genus QPJE01. The sequence continues at coordinate 33,732 of JBNJGL010000015.1, forward strand.
ATGGGTGTTCCGCTGACTGAACCGTCTTTAGGACTGGTGATTTCTGATGGATATAAACGGCTTATGAGCGGCAGCTGGTGGCTTGTTGTATTTCCCGGTGCTGTTCTTGTTATGATAGTATTATCTATTAATGTTATTGGAGACTGGTTGAGGGATACTCTAAATCCAAAATTGAAATAATTTTTTCTGCTGAGAAGCTAGAATAGGAGGAATGAATATGCAGAAGGAAAAAATTCTTGAAGTAAATGATCTGAAAACATATTTTCATACCCGAGAAGGGATAGTAAAGTCTGTAAACGGTGTCAGCTTTGAAGTTAATAAAGGTGAGATACTGGGAATTGTTGGTGAGTCGGGTGCCGGGAAATCTGTAACTGGATTTTCTCTGCTGAGGCTTATTGAAGAACCTGGAGAAATAGTTTCAGGAGAAGTAAAATTTAAAGGACAGGATCTGCTGAAGCTGAATGAAAAAGATATGAATAAAATTAGAGGTAATAAAATCTCCATGATTTTTCAGGATCCTATGACCTCTCTGAATCCTGTGCTGACAGTAGGACGTCAGATAACCGAGGTGCTGATTTTCCATCAAAATTACAGCAGAAAGGATGCCCGTAAAAGGGCAGTTGAACTTCTGCAGATGGTTGGGATATCATCTCCAGAAAAAAGAATAGGTCATTACCCATCACAGTTAAGTGGTGGAATGAGGCAGCGGGTTGTAATTGCGATAGCTCTGGCCAGCAATCCAGAACTTTTGATAGCAGATGAGCCGACAACAGCTCTTGATGTAACAATTCAGGCACAGATTATTGGTTTGATGAAAAATTTGATAGATAAATTTAATACTTCCATGATAATTATAAGTCATGATCTTGCTCTTATATCTGAAATTGCAGATAAAGTTATGGTTATGTATGCAGGAGATATAATTGAATATGGAGATAAAGGAAAACTGATCAGTGAACCTGCACATCCATATACCCAGGGATTAATTGATTCACTTCCTGTACTGGGAAGAGATCAGAAGAGGTTAAATCAGATAAAAGGGTTAATGCCCAGTCCGCTTGATCTGCCGGAAGGATGCAAATTTAAGCCTCGATGTGAATATGCTGATGATAATTGTCCGGATGGTACAGAAATGATTAAAGTTAGTGATGATCATTTTGCCACCTGCAAAAAAGCTCAGTTTTTTTCTGAAAAACTGATGAGAGGGGTTGGTTAAGATGAGTCTGCTGGAAGTGGACAATCTTAAAAAACATTTTGCTGTTAACAGCGGCCTCTGGGCCAGACTGAGAAAAAAAGAAAGTTATGTTCATGCAGTAAATGGTGTTTCTTTTGATATTAAAAAAGGAGAGACACTGAGTCTTGTTGGCGAAAGTGGCTGTGGAAAATCAACAATTGGCAGAACAGTACTTGGGTTATATGAACCAACTGCTGGAGATATATATTATGACGGCAGTAGAGTGGGTGATATGTCAGAAAAAGAGAAGTTTAAATTGAAAGAAAAAATGCAGATGATTTTTCAGGATCCTTATTCTTCTCTAAATCCGAGACAAAAAGTTAAGGAGATAATTAGTGAACCTATTAGAACCCATAATGTTGTTTCCAGAGAAGAGATGGATGATTATATTTTAAAACTTCTGGACAAAGTGGGAGTTGATGGTTCTTATTTAAACAGATATCCCCATCAGTTTAGTGGTGGACAGAGGCAGAGAATTGGTATTGCAAGAAGTCTGGCCATGGAACCTGAGTTTATTGTTGCTGATGAACCAATATCTGCACTGGATGTTTCCATACAGGCACAGATATTGAATCTGATGATGGATCTGCAGGAAGAATTTCATTTAACCTATCTTTTTATAGCTCATGATCTCAGTGTTGTCAAACATATTAGTGACAGGGTTGCAATAATGTATCTGGGCAAGGTTTTTGAAATAGGAGATAAAAATGAGATTTTTGATCATCCAGTACATCCCTATACAGAAGCACTTTTTGGATCTATTCCAGAACTTACAGAAAAAACAAAAGAAAATTTTGTTTCACTGGAAGGAGATGTACCGGATCCGATCCAATTACCATCTGGCTGCTATTTTCACTCCAGATGTAAATATGCAAAAGATATATGCCGGGAAGTTGAACCAGAACTTAAAGAAGTTGATGGAAGACAGGTAGCCTGTCATTTATATGACTGAGAGGAGAGAGTAGTAATGGAAATGATTTATAATATGATTGATAAAAAAGAAGAAGCGATGATTAAAGCATTAGAGGAACTTGTCAATATTGACAGTGGTTCATATACAAAAGAGGGCACTGATAAAATAATCTCTCTAAATAAAGATATTTTTACTGATATGGGTTTTGAAGTAGAGGTAGATAAACAGGAAGAGAGAGGCAATAACATGATAGCACAGAAAAAAGGGAAATTAGAGGGTAATTTTCTTTTTCTCTGCCATATTGATACCGTTTTTGAAGAAGGAACAGCAGCAAAGAGACCATTTACTGCTGACAGAGAAAATGACAGAGCATATGGTCCAGGAGTATGTGATATGAAATCTGGTGTTGTTGTGTTGAGATCTGCCCTGGAAGCGCTTTTTTCATCTGGACAAAGTATGCCGGACATTACGGTGATTTTAAATGGAGATGAAGAGATCGGGTCACCTTCTTCCAGACCACTGATAGAAGCAGCAGCCGAAGAAGCAACCCACTGTTTTGTTATGGAGCCGGGCAGATCTGGAGATGATGTTGTTGTTTCCCGAAAAGGTGTAGGTATTTTTGCAATGGATATTAAAGGAAAACCCACCCATGCAGGATCAAATCATGCTGAAGGGGCAAGTGCTGTTGAAGAGCTGGCCCGGAAAGTTCTGGATATTCATAATCTAACAGATTATGATAGAGGAATAACTTTAAATGTTGGTGTTGTTGAAGGTGGAAAGAGGCCCAATATTGTTGCAGAAGACGCAAGGGCAGAAATTGATCTGAGGTTTGTAAAAAAAGATCAGGGACCTGAAATAGAAGCAGAGCTAAATAAAATTGCAGCAGAGACATATATTGATGGAACCAAAACAGAATTAAGTGGTGGAATAAATCGTCCACCTATGGAAAAAAATGATAAAGTAGAAAATATGTATCAGGCGTATAAAAAAGCCGGTAAAGAGCTGGGGCTTGACATAGGAGCAGTTTCGACTGGAGGAGCTTCTGATGGTAATTTTGTCAGTGCGATGGAAGTACCGACTCTTGATGCCTTAGGTGCAGTTGGTGGAAATGCACATAATGATGAAGAATATATTGTTCTTTCATCTCTGAAAGCCAGGGCCAAGGTGTTGGCCGGTGGACTTGTAAATTTAATTGAAGATCTTAATGGCTGAATTAGGTTTATACCTAAAAAAATTGAAGATATCAAGATACAATAAAATAGAAATTTTTTATAAATATATAAGAGAAAACAAATAAATATAATATTTTTAAAAAAGAGTAGAAGAGAAGGAGAGATAATTTTGAAAGCTTACAAAAATTTTAAGATGGTTGATGTTAAAGCAGGAAAAGTTGTGGAGAACTGTGTGATTTTAGTTGAAGGTGAATATTTTAAAGAAGTTGGAGCAGATGTTGATATACCGGAGGGAGTGGAAACTGTAGATCTGGATGGGAAAACAGTACTGCCTGGTATAATCGATGCACATATACATTCACTTTCTGATGGCTCTGCTGATCCCCATAAAGCTCGTGAAGAAGAAAATGATGCATTTACAATTGTTAAAGCTGTTAAAAATATGGAAAAAACTCTCCAGTCAGGTGTTACTCATATTAGAGGTATGGGTGCATCCAGTTTTTATGATCTTGGACTTAGAGATGCGGAAAAAGCCGGTCTGCTGCCCGGACCAAGAATGCTGGTTTCTGGAAGGTGTATTACAATGACCGGTGGACATGGATATAAAAATGGGAGAGAAGCTGATGGTGCTGCTGAAGTACGAAAAGCTGCCAGAGAACAGCTGAAAGCTGGAGTGGACGTAGTAAAGATCATGGCTACAGGTGGAGTAATGACAGAGGGAGTAGAACCTGGTTCACCACAGCTGACTGAAGAAGAAATAAGAGCAGCTGTGGAAGAGGCACATAAAGCAGGACGGAAGACTGCAACACATGCACAGGGAACAGAAGGGATCAAAAATGCGGTAAGAGCTGGAATAGATTCTGTGGAACACGGTATTTTTCTGGACGAAGAAGTAGTAGAAATGATGGCGGAAAAGGGAACATTTCTTGTGGCAACCCTGGTAGCTCCATACTGGATTGTAGAATATGGAGTGGAAAATGGAGTTCCAGAATTTGCTGTTGAAAAATCCAAGAAATTAATTGATGATCATATGAACAGTTTCCGTATGGCAAAAGAAGCTGGTGTAAAAATAGCCATGGGTACAGATGCTGGAACACCGTTTAATAGACATGGTAAAAATACATATGAATTAAAGAAAATGGTTGAAGCCGGTATGACTCCTCTGGAGGCAGTACAGGCATCAACTCTTGGTGGAGCAGAGCTGCTGGAAGTTGAGGATGTTTTGGGTTCCATTGAAGCAGGTAAATATGCAGATATGGTAGTAGTAGATGGAAATCCACTGGATAATGTAGAAGATGTATTTAATGTAGAAGCAGTGTACAAAGCCGGGACACTGGTTGCAGGCACCTGTTAATAAGAGAGAAAATAGTATATTTAAATATTTTAAATAGTTAATCTAACAAAAGAACCCTGTGTAAAATCAGGGTTCTTTTGTTGTGCAAAAATTTTTGTTAGATAATAAAGGGATTGAGCTGTATTTAAAGAAATAGTTAAGAGATAAAGATATTTGGAATTGAATTTCTGCATGTGTTGTAAAATCTCTATAGATGGATTAAAAAATCCGCATTTGATGTCAACTATCTGTATATTGTTTAAATATTTATATAAAAATAAAATCGAGGGTGATGTGCTTGTTTTTTAAAATATTACTGCTGTTTGTTACGGTTCCGCTAATAGAATTAATGCTTCTTATTAAAGTGGGAGAAATTATAGGGATTTTAAATACAGTACTGCTTATTATTTTTACAGGAATAACTGGTGGGAGTATCGCCCGCAGTCAGGGTTATCAGGTTGTACGTAAAATAAGAAGTGATCTCAACAGCGGCAATCTGCCGGCAGATGAGATGGTAGGAGCCCTGCTGATATTGGCTGGAGGAATAATGCTGTTAACTCCGGGTATACTGACCGATGTCTTTGGCTTTGCTTTAATTTTACCACCTTCACGCAAAATTATTGCTAAATATGTAAAAGAAAGATTTGTTAAATATCTAAAAAGTGATAAGGTAAATGTCTATTATAATGGGAGCAGGTATAATAATAGTGCGGAAGATACCGATAGGAGTAATTTTTCCGGTGATGATTTTATTGATGTAAATTATGAGGATGTTGAAGAAGAGGAAGACGATAATAAAAAATAGAGAAATATAAAATCCGCCCACTACCGGGCGGATTTAATAGTTTATAATATGTTTTTCTACATTATTAAGCATTTTCTAAGACAAGTTTTCTTTCAGCATTAAATGCTTTTGGTACTGCAAAGCTGCTGGCAAGCTCCATTTCATAGATTAATTTGTTTGTCATTAATATACATACTCTAAATGCAGAGCTTAAATCATTTTCAAAGCTCTGTTTATTTTTCAGAAACTTTTGATGTTCATTTTCGATAAATTCTTCTAGAGACATATCGTAAATAAATCCATTTTCAAAACTGTCTTCAAAAAAGTTATCCTCTAATTTGTGTGCAGCCCGATTTAAACGCCACTCATATAAAATATGCTTAACAGATCTTTCTATAAAATAGCTGTCATTATGTGCTCGTGTAAAAAAATCTGCAACATAATGATATAATTCACCCAGCTTAATAGAAAAGCGGAATTTGTTTTCATATGGATTGATATTTTTCAGTAAATCAAAATTTTCAAAAAATATCGCAATAGACTCATCTTTGAAATGACTGATTTCATCTTTTACAAAATCGGGTTTAACACTGCCAATTGACAGACCAAGTTTAGAAATTTCTATATCCCTTCTGGTGAAATAATTGTAAGCTTTATAAGCCAGAAGTTTATGTGTTCTTGCGTCCAGTTTGAATACCTCCTAAATAATTTTAATCGCTTTTTTTATAATAACATAAATTCGGCAAATAAACAAATAGAAATTTATAGCAAAAAATTCAGTATAATTTAAACAGGAAATATTCAACTGATACAGAACTAATAAATAAATGACGTATAAATTTTAATAAAATGATATTAATATTAATGAAAATAATTAAGCTGGAGGGTTTTAAAATTATGAAAGCAAAGAGATTAGCGGGCGAAAAAGCTGCTGAATATGTTAAAAATGGAATGTTTGTAGGGTTGGGTACCGGCTCAACTGCTTACTGGGCTATCCAAAAATTATCTTCAATGGTTAAAGCAGGTCTTAAAATCAAAGCAGTACCTACTTCTAAAGAAACTGCTGAACTTGCCAGAAAAGGTGGAATAGAACTGATAGAACTGGCAGATATAGAAAAGCTGGACCTTACAATTGATGGTGCAGATGAGGTTGATTCTGAATTGAACTTAATAAAAGGTGGTGGTGGAGCTTTATTGAGGGAAAAAATTGTTGCATCTGCGTCAGATAAATTAATTATTGTTGCAGATGAATCAAAACTGTCAGCTAGACTGGGAAGTTTCCCACTGGCCGTGGAAATATGTAAATTCAGCTGGGAATTTACCAAAAGACAGATAGAAAAACTGGGCTGTAGTGGGAAATTAAGAGAAAATGAAGATGGGGAGACTTTCATTACAGATAATGAAAATTATATTATAGACTGTGATTTTTCGGTGATAGATAAACCGGTGCAGATGGCAGTAGATTTAAACAGAATCCCAGGTGTTGTAGAAAATGGTATTTTTCCAGAAATGGCAGATGTTATAGTAGTCGGTTATAAAAATGGAGATGTCAGGATAATTGAGAAATAAAAAACTCTGAACAGAATTATACTGTTCAGAGTTTAACAATAATTTTAGTTAACAGGTAATATTTTAACTGCCGGCAGTATCTGAAACTTCTATTAATGTAATATTGTGTTTTTCTAAATACTTTTCCATAAAAATACTGCTTAAAATTATTAGTGGAATAGAAGTAATCCAGCGGACGGCAGTAAATTTGAGGCCGACATAACTTGCTTCAAATAATGTCATTGGTACCCTGCAGACAGCCGCAGCTCCCAGATAGGTGAATATTATCCTGACTCTGGCACCTTTTCTGTAAAGTGCTGCTGCTATGGGAAAGGCAACATACAGACCGCCAACAGTTGTTCCTGCCAGCACCAGTGACCAGAAATAAGCCAGTAAGCTGGATTTTTCTCCCAGATGTTTTTCGATTGTTTCTCTTTTTACCCATACATCAAATAATCCTATCAATATGAATACAGCCGGAACAAATTTTATCATGGTTATAAAAAAACTGGAAAAATTATTGAAAATTGATTTGCCGGCAGAAAAATCAAATATATAACTTAAAATAATAATGCTGAAAAATATAATTGTAAATATATATTTTTTAAAGTCAAATTTCATTTAAAAAATCAGCTCCTTATAAAATATTCCAATCAGCAGTGAAACGATGATTGCAATAAAAAATCCGAGTAAATTTCTTACTATTGTAATTCTTATACCGAAATATTCTTTCTCTATAGGATAGGTTACTATACCTACCATCATTAAGGTTGTGGTAAAAGCTGCGATAACAGTGTAGTTCACACCTTTAGAAAGAAGTACTCCTGCAAGTGGGAAAGCAACAAATCCGGGCATAAGAGAGAGTGAACCTAATATAGATGATATGGCCATACCTATTATGCCACTACCCCTGCCGAGATATTTTAGTATTAGGTCATCGGAAACATAATGCAGAGAAATTGCCACCAGTATTATCATATTGAGAAAAACAGGTGTATTTTTGATCAGTTTTTTTAAACCGATTTTGATTCCTTTTAAAGTTTTTTGGTGATCAAATACTGCCAGAATTATAATGAGAATAACTGTTAAAATGTAGATCATATTTTTATCCTTTCATTTTGGCTTTTTGTTTATTCTAAAAATATTTTAATAAGCAGTTTATATATTTCTATTAAAATTTCATAAATCCTTTAAAAATGAATAAAAATTCACAAAAATCTATTCAGGCTGGGAAATAAGTAAATTTAAAAAGCTCAACATTTGTAATTTTAATTATTTCAAATAAAAGGGAGAAGAAAGGAGATAAAGATGAAAAAACAGATCAAAATGCAGAGGAATTTTTTGAAAGCTGAAAAATGGATTAAGTGGGATGATTTAGATCGGGATCAAAAAAAAGGTGTTTCAGCACCTCCGGTGACAAAAGACTATCCAGAAGACGTGGAATTAATTGATCTAATTCCATATGATCAATTAAATGTGGGAGATAGTTCGCTAAAAAAAATAATGAAGAAGCGGAAAAGCCGCAGAAAATATTCTGATCAAAAGCTGAATTTAGAAGAACTATCATTTTTACTCTGGTCAACACAGGCAGTTAAAGAAAACAAGAATAAGAGAACTGTTCCATCAGCAGGGGCCAGACATCCTTTTGAAACATATTTGTATATCAATAAAGTTGAAAATTTAAATAAAGGAATTTACCGGTATCTACCTGTAGAACATAAATTGATTTTTATCTACAATGAAGATGATTTAAATGTAAAAATAGCAGAAGCCTGCCGCAAGCAGAAGTTTATTGCAAATAGTGCGGTAATTTTTCTCTGGACAGCTGTTCCGTACAGGTCGGAATGGAGATATGATGTGCTGGCCCATAAAATGATTGCACTTGATGCCGGTCATCTGTGTCAGAATTTATATCTTGCTTCAGAGTCAGTTGGAGCAGGCACATGTGCTATTGGTGCTTATTATCAGCAGCAGGTAGATGCATTTTTAGATATTGATGGAGAAGAAGAATTTGTGGTCTATCTTGCTTCAGTTGGTAAGATTGAATGAAAATCCTTTGACATCCTCCCCGCCCGTTCGCAAACTCACGAACGAGGATTCCTGAAAGGAACTTTCACCGAAACTCTCTTTTGTATTATGCAATGATAGTTTCGGCATTAGGCCATCAAGGCCGTCACGAGGTTGTCGAATGATTAGAAGGCAGTCTATTTCTAGTAGCCCAATTTGTC